>JAAXUF010000007.1 GCA_013336165.1 Coriobacteriia bacterium | reverse complement strand
AGAGACGCTCGGGACGCCCTATGTCGATGACGACGAAGGCGGCGGCGAGCACCGTGCAGCAGATCGAGAGGTAGACCGCGATCTTGGAGACGGACTTGAAGCCTTTGAGGTTAAAGACCCTCGGGACTGTGGCGATGATGAGACCGCCGGCGGAAAGTCCTACGAAGAACATGAACATCGTGATGTAGAGTCCCCACGAGGAGAGGTTGCGCATGTCGGTGACGAAGAGGCCACGGGTCAGCTGGTAGGCCCAGAGAGCCAGGCCGCCGATGGTGAGGGCTCCGGTGATGCCGAGGAAGGTCAGGCCGGAGGTCTTGGACTTCGTCGCGGCCACATCCGCATCCTTTGTGCCAAGTGGCCTGGTGCCGACGCCAATGGGTGCTGCGTAGCCGTCGTTTGATGATTCTGGTGTGCTCACGTTAGGTATCGCTCCTTTCTTGGTTCTCGGGGGACGCTTAGGAGAGGAAGTAGATGGACGGGTCGGTCTCCTTTTCGGGGAGCAGCTGGAAGTGCGGCCGCTTCAGGAGGAGCTGGGAGACGTCACTTTCGGGATCGTTGAAGTCGCCGAAATGCCTCGCGCGTGCCGGGCAGACCTCGATACATGCAGGCTCAAGGCCTTTGGCGAGCCTGTGGACGCACAGCGTGCACTTCTCTACCGTGTGCTTCTGATGCTTCGGCACATCCTTGTCGCCCACGGCGAAGTCGATCTGGTACTTGGGCTTCTCCCAGTTGAAGACACGTACGCCCGTGTAAGGGCAGGCGGCCATACACATACGGCAGCCGATGCACTTGTCGTAGTCCTGAACGACGACGCCGTCCTCTTCGCGCTTGTAGGTCGCGCCCACCGGGCAGACCTTGACGCACGCCGGATTCTCACAGTGCTGGCAGGCCAAGGTGACGTAGGCCTTGGAGCAGTTCGGATACACGCCGGCCGGCGTGTCCATGTTCGCACCGCCGACGGTGAGCGCTCTGTTCCACCAGTTCTTGTCGGGCAGGTTGTTCTCCACCTTGCATGCCACGGCGCACGTATGGCACCCGGTGCATCGCTTGGTGTCGATCACCATGCCGAGTCTCTTGTTTGCCATGGTTATGCCTTCCCATTCCACACACGAACTTCGGCGAGTACGTCCATGAAGCTCTGGTTGACGGCAGCAGGGTCGTAGGAAGACGACGACAACTCAGACCAGCTGCCCGCCCTATGCTGATTCATCTGCCAGCCCTTGGGATAGACCATCACTCCAGGCATCAATGCTTCGGAGAAGACGGCCTTCGCGACTGCATGACCGCGATCGTTGTGTACCTCGACGTGATCACCGTCGTGGATACCCCGAGCTTCCGCGTCACCGGGATTGATCTTGACAATAGGTTCGGGCTCGAGCTCGCGAAGCCATGGCACACTGTAGAACGTTGAGTGAACTCGGAATCTTGGACGCTCGGACAAGAGCACGAGCGGATACTTCTTGTAGAGCTCATCTTCCGGCCACGCTTCACCAGGTGGGAAGAAGTGAGGGAGACGTTCGCGCTCAATGTCGATCTTCTGTCCCTCATCCACGCGCGGGACAGGCTTCTCGACATAGAACTCAGCGCGTCCTGAGGGCGAAAGGAACTTGCTCCCCTCCCACGGAATGTATGGATCTGGCATATAGCGCATCATCTGCTCTGTCTTGAGCGTATCGAAGGTAATGCCGAACGCCTTCGACCAGTCTGACTTGAGCATGTTGGTCAGGAACTCATCATCCGAGTACTGGAAGTACTTGCCTAGCCCCATTTTGTCTGTGATCAATCGAACGATATCGCCATCGGATTTTGACTCATACAGCGGATCTATTGCCTTCTCACTGTAGAGCATATACTGAGTTTGACCTGCACAGGCGATATCCTGCACCTCAAACCACTGCGCTACTGGAAGCACGATATCAGAGTATCTAGCCGTGTCCGTCATAAACGTATCCGCGGTAACTATAAAGTCGAGCTTGTTGACCACATTCTTGATGTATTCGTTGTTGTTCACAAAACAGCATACTGGGTTAGCGCTATATACATACATTGCCTTGATCGGATAGTCCTTACCTTTGAACTTGCCGGTCTGCAATGTATCTCGCAGTGCAAACTGAGAAAGCGTTGAGGAAGGATTCCCGCCTGACGGCCACAGCGCCGCCCAGTTGACCCCGGGGTAGATGGTCCAGTTCGCGCCAACACTCGCCCCAGGATAGCCTACGTTGCCGAGAATAGAACAGAGTGTCGCCGCGGCATGCGTGGCATGAGCCCCGTTGTTAAACGCCTGAGGACCGTATCCTAGAATATGCGACACCGGTTGGTCTGCAGCAATGTGCGCCAATTCTATGATGGTTTCCTCTGGAACAGTAGTGATCTTGGTTGCCACAGAAGGCGGGTACTTGTCGGCCTCTTCCTTGAGCAGATCAAGTGCGGTCCTATACGCGACTCCATTGATGGTGACTGGCCCTTTGATTTGCAAAGTCTCCTTTTCCGCAGCGGGAATGACCGCGTTTGTGGAGGTGTCCCAGACGGCAGCAGGGTCAACCTTGGTCGGTTTGCCCGTGTACATGTTGATCGGTCCATCGCTGGGTGCTACGCCGAGATCGCTCATGCGCAGAAACGTGCCATCCTTCTTGATCA
This sequence comes from Coriobacteriia bacterium, assembly GCA_013336165.1. Taxonomy (NCBI): domain Bacteria; kingdom Bacillati; phylum Actinomycetota; class Coriobacteriia; species Coriobacteriia bacterium. Next base: position 96,728 of record JAAXUF010000007.1, on the reverse strand, counting down.
GAAAAGGAGCCACCGTGTGCTTCTTCAGGTACGCATCGTTCTGAAGACCCTCTGCGAAAATGACCTGCATCATCGAAAGGATCAATGCCGCGTCGGTTGCCGGCCGAATGGGGACGTACCTGTCAGCCTTGGAGGCAAGGGTGGTCATCACGGGGTCAATGACAATCAGCTTGGTGCCGCCTTCCATAGCGTCTGCGATCAAATGCCACGAATGAATCTGTGCTTCCGTAACATTTGCACCCCAAGCAATCACTGACTTTGAGTTCACATAGTCTTTCTCTTCCCTGGAAACAGTACCTCCAGCTCCAAACACGCGATCGGTCCCATAAGATATCGCGACATCCACAGTGTTTGACAAAGAGGTCGCATGAAGGACATTGGTCATTGCAAGAGGAAGACCGAGGAGGCCATGCAACAGGCTGACATTCCCAGAAGAGGTGCAGACGGACAGCGCTTGTTCACCGTGCGTCTTCTGGGTATCCGTGAACTTCGTGGCGATCTCCTGGATGGCCTCGTCCCACGAGATGCGCTCCCACTTGTCTTCGCCGCGTGCGCCCACCCTTCGAAGCGGGTACTTGAGCCGGTCGGCAGCATATACTCTCTGAACGTGAGAGAGACCTCGCAGGCAGATACGACTGTAGTTCTCGTCCTTGTACGGAGCCCTTGACGTCTTCACGATCTTGCCATCTCGCACATGAACGTTCAGATGGCAATGGCCGAAACAGTTCGGGCGACAAACACAGCTGAATATCTTCTCCCCGGTGTTGTTGGGTTGCCCGACCTTGAAATCGACAGCAAGTGCCCGCAAGACGGGCTGGCCCGGCCCGAACGCAAGAGCTGTCGCGCCTGCGGCTGCAGCAGCCGTTTTCACGAAGCTTCGACGCGAAACCGACATGCGAGACGAGACCCCTTCATTCTCACTCATATTCGCTCCTCCTCTTCTTCTCTGATGATCCGAATCTTGAGCGCTCGTTTGGCTCTCAGTAGTCCCAGAACACAGGTGGCTGCCGGCCGGCCACCTGAGAACTGAGAACTACAGTGCAGCCTCTACGCTGTCATAGTATCCTACATCTATATGACACACAAGGGGTGGGTTGGCCATTCGCCGCCCGCGATGGCCGCCGACGAAACACAGGGATCGGCAGCGCCGTAGCGATCGACCTAGGAGCGCGGCGCGCTCGTCATGCTCAGGCCGATCTTCGCACGACATGACGAAGCTGAGGCCAGGCGAAAGGCAGTGCCCCAGTTAGTGCGCCCCTACTTGGAAGGGAGCTTGGACAACAGGTCGGAAGCCACGTCATTGAACCCTTCGCTGAAGGCGCTCGGAACAACGACAAGCCCGCCCTTCTGACGGACGCTCTCATAGATGAGATTCATCGTCCGCAGCCGCAAAGCCGTCTCACTTGCGTCGTAGACCAGCGCCGCAGCCGCGAACATCTCTGCGATGTCCTTCTCAACCTCTGCAAGAGTGATGCGCGCATCGCGTTCGCGTTCAGCCTGCGCCCCACGCGACATGGCATCTTGGAGTTCCTTGGGAACCACGATGTCGCGTATCTGCACTGAGACGATCGTTATCCCCCATGGCACGGTCACGGCCCCGACGGTCTTCTGCAACTCTCGGTCAAGCTGGCTCCTGGACATTGCGATCTCGGCGAGAGTCACTCGGCCAACGGCATCGCGCATAGCCGTCTGGGCCACCCAAGAGACTGCCTTGGAGAAATCCCCAACTTCCGTACAAGCCTTCTTCGCGTCCCACACCATCCAAAACAGGACGGCATCGACATCGAGCGGCACCAAGTCGGAGGTCAACGTCTCCTGCGCACCGAAGGGCGTTGTCATGATGCGCTGGTCGATCCTGATCGCAACATACTCGATCAATGGGATGGTGAAGTAGAGGCCGGGGCCCGCTATGTGGTCATACTTGCCTAGGCGCAAGACGACCGCTTTCTCCCACTCGAGCGCAATGTGAATCGAACTGACCGCGATGACACCGCCGAGAAGAGCGGCAGCAATGGAAAATGTAGACACGCTCTGATAGAAAGTTCCCAAGACCGCGAGAAACGCAACGAAGAACACAACAACTGAGAACGCGATCGCCCCGTTGCGCGAAGCCGTGCCTGCCGGACCGGTTGTATCTTCCTCGAAGACGAAGCTTGGTGTCGCCGCGACTTCGACCCTCTCGCCCTTCCCTCTGGTTCCGCGCATGGACGGCCCTCCCACTTCCTCTATTCGGCCTTCATCTTCTTGATGCGCCTTTTCACCTGATTGGGAATGTCCTCGAGCGGAATACCAAGTCCGAGGCTTCTCCTGAGAAACTCATCGATCATGGCGTCTGTCGCCGAGCCAGGAGCCGCAGCGCCCAACTTGCTCAGATCGCAGACAAAGGTGCCGAGTCCGCGTCGCGTCACTATATATCCATCGCGTTCGAGACTCTGATAGACCTTGTTCACTGTGTTGTAGTTGATCTTGGCATCGACCGCCAATCCGCGCACCGTCGGCAACTGGTCATCCGCATGATAGTGCCCGACAGAGATGAGGTAGGTCAGTCGGTTCCTGAGCTGGACCCAGAGCGGGATCCCGCTGTTCTCATCAAGTTCAAATAGTTCCGCCATGGACTCCTGCTCACGCAATGTCATAGATCAATGGGATAGTACACGAAACACGTTGATGACTGCATCGTGAGCCCCTGCGTTGACGACGCAGTACCTCAAGCAGTAGCCGCCCACCAGCAGCAAGACACCAACCAAAGCATGTAGGTTCGTCGTGAGTCTCCGGGACATGGCCAGCATGATCAACGGGACGAGAAGGCCGCACATGACGTAGCCGAGCCAGAACACTGCGGAGTAGGCGCCGACCATCAACTGTTGCACCGACAGAAGCGTGTGAGGATCGGCGTACATGGTCATCATGAAGACGGCTAAGGCAACTACTTCTGTCGCAATGATGACCATGTCGAAGTGTGAGATGACGCGCAGATCGGGCGCGAACTTCCGCGCGCTACGCAAAGGAGCACAGACCATCAGCACGGCTACACCCGTGGAGAATGACGAAAGGACGAACAGAGCGGGGATGAACGGAGACTGCCAGAACGAGACCGCTTTGATGCTTGCAAGAAGGACGCCTGCGTAGGCCATGACTGCCAGTGCGAAGACGCCGCCCGCCAACTCCACTGTCTTCGTAAACGCAGGTGAGAATTCCGGCATGGACAGATACCGGACGGCAATGCCGTAGAACGTACAGACCGAGAACAGAAGGATCGCATAGGCGCCTATTGAGGCGATCGAGAAGGTTGGGGCTGTGAAGAGCGTGTAGGCGCGATCAATCCTCCCTAGATCAGAAAGGAGAAAGACGACACCCAACAAGACGATCCCGAAGCCGAGCAAGATGCCAGCGCGGGTTAGTTTCTGAGAAGGACAGCTCAACCGAGCTACCCGCCCATGGCGCACGAAGTCGATGAAGGTCGCGATCGCATACGCGCCGCTTCCGGTGCCGCCAAGGAAGAGATACCAGACTACTGAAGGGCTAAACACGGGATCCAACGCTGCACCTCATGCCCACATCAAGGAACCCATTCGCCGAAGTCATCGCGCCGTATTGTAGTGCATCTAGTCGTCAAGGGCAGATGTCCCAGACGACCTCCTGACGAGCAGCGACCTTGGATGCCGGAGGCGCACGCACGCCCGTGAGCCGAAATGCGGCGCACCCCACGCGTCATCCTCTTGTTGAGTCGGGTGCTACAGCTGCCTCAACCCGTGACTTCGAGTGCGAAGTTCTCTCGGACGTAGTCGATGAACAACCCGAATGCAGGGCTGCCATTCTTGGCGGAATAGACGATTGAGCCAACAACGGACACGTCCTCGTCGAATGGCCTGATGATCATGTCGTCATGAACAGTGATCTCCAGCACACGACTGGCCTCGGACCCAACCAAACACGCGGTGTGCTCGTCCACCTCAGACAGAAACAAGTTACAGACCGACTCAGCGACCCTATAGTCGAATTTGAATGAGGTGCCATGGTCTGAAGCTATCTGCACTGCAGCGACTACGAGATCATGGAAGCTGGCTCCCTTGGGCATGAGCAGAGGGTAGTCGGCCAAGTCCCTCACGAGGAGCGGATCCTTCGTAGCTAGAGGATGCCTCTTGTGCACGAACAGGTAGCACGAGTCTTTCGCGATTGGAATCGACTCGAAACGACTCCCGTCATAAGCGGCAAACTCAGGACGAAAGTTGAAGTACAGCCCGCAAGCGATGCTGCTCTTGGCTATCTCGTCCAGGATGTATTCGTGAGTGCCGCCCGTCATCGATACGTCGATGAGCGGGTACTCGTGCTTGACGGCGCACATGATCTTGGTAAACATCGAGCCGCTCGTGCCCGACGAGAAAGGCTGCTTCACGACGACCTTCCCCACGACGCCATCCTTGCCGAGCCGGAGACTCGAAACCGCTTTGTCGTAGGAATCAATGACGTCTTGGGCGTGCGCGAGGAAGAGCCTGCCCTCGCTCGTGATGCGCATGTCCCCGCGGTCGACGAGTTTGACGCCCAGCTCCTTCTCCATGCTGGCGACGTGATTGCTCATTGCGGGTTGCGAGATATGGAGCTTCCTCGCGGCACGACTGAAGTTCATGTAGTCTGAGAAGATGATGAACTCCCTGATGGAATCAACATTCATTTGGTGCCCCGTCTCTGACAGTCCAGAGTCATATAATGATATGATGCTATATCTTTCGTCAAGCGTCTTGGGGTGGGTCTTGGGGTGTCTCGGCAGGAATCTCACTTGACTGACGAAGTCAAGCAAGGCCGGGCAAGAGGGCTGACTCGCCCGTCGCGCTCATCCTCGTCATGGCCTGCAAGGAAATGCGCCCTGCGGGCACGCTGACGGAGGCTTCAGCGTATGCGCCCAAAGCCCTCTAGAACGCGTCAAGAGGCCGGAAACCCACTGAACCCCCATTCCGCAAGAGAAAAGGGGGGCTCCAGCAGGAATCTCGGTCTCTTACAAGAATCGTGCCCCTACTCGTGGCATGTGTGACACTCGAAGACTTTCGCATGATGACATGTGACGCAGAAGCCCATCGGGTCTTGCGCCTTATGCATGCTGTGACAGTCTGCGCACGTCATCTTCGCGTCGACGTGCGCTTGGGTCAGCGTGGATGCCACGTGCGGGTTGACGACCTTGCCTTTCAAGTCCGTGAGCACAGTGGAGCCAGCGGTCTTCTTCGCCAACTCCGCAAGAGTCGTGTTGTGACAGGCAGAGGACAGGCAGGTCGCCTGGTCCACAGTCGTCTTCTTCATCTGTAGATCCGCTGGCACCTTGGTCTCCAGCGTTACACCGTCATGAGCGCTCTTGAGTGCTGTTGCGTTGGTGTGACAACTCGTGCACTTCACGCCTGCTTTGGTGTGTGTTGCAGCCAGCATCGTGGCGTCCGTTGTCGATTTCGCCTCCGCCGTATGGCAGACCGTACAATCGGACGTGGCGCTCCAAACAAACCCTGCTGCGGAGGTTGCCTCTGTCTCAGGGGCGGCGTCGTTGTTCGACGTCTTGCCGCATGCGGCGAGCATGCACGCCGAGAAGACGATCACCAACGACGTCAACAGCAACGCGGCTCGTCTGCGTATGGTAGATCTGGACTTCTCCACTCTCTTTCTCTTTCTTCTCGTTGATTTCCACTCTGTATTTCGCCGAATCGATTCCATGAATCCCACGTTCGTCGCCCGGGTTACCCTTGGTAACCAGACGCTGGTCATGAAGGTGACCTGATCCGATCACCGGTCTTCTTCCCATAACCGCAGTCCTGTCTGTGGCGCGACACGCGCCACAGACAGGACTGGCATTCGAATGGGAGATCCTGGTGGCGTTTTCCAAGAGACGTGTGCGCTGGACCTATTTCTTGGCATCCCAAGCTGTCAGCTTGCCGACAGAACGGGCCGCAAGACGGCCTGAAGATATTGCCGCACTTATGTTGCCGCCACCATTGTAGTTGTATGAATACTCAGTGCCGAGTTCGCCCGAGCCATACAGACGCTTAATGGAGTTGCCATCGAGACCGACTACTCCGCCGCTTGTGTCGCGCTTCGGTCCACCCTGGCTGTTGAGTATCCCGCCATAGTATTGGTGCACATAGTATGGCGCGGTGATCGGCTCGAGAGCAAAAGCCGCGACCGCCGGTTTTGGAGTCGGAGTGTCGAGCGGGGAGACTCCATAGAGATACACTGGTTCGCCACGATGGAATTCGGGATCGTTTTGTGCGGCAACGTACTTGTTGTAGTTCGCCAAGGTTTCCGTCAGGCGCGCCTCAGGTATCTTGGTCGCTTTGGCTATGTCTGCGATGGTGTTACATTTGACGATGGTTCCACTTGCCAGGTAGCCGGCATTGTCGGCAGAGGGGTTCAACTTCAGGGTGTTTGCCCAGCCGTTTCCGGCCCACAAGGCCGAGATGGGCGAACCGGAGGCAAAGGACTTCTGGCCGACGATGGCCCATGCCGGAGTAGGCGTACGCTGCATCACATAAGTGCCGCCGGCCCAGACCTTGCCGTGGCGCGCCAGCGTGACCGTGTCTTCGTTGATGTAGCGCCTGCCGTCGAGTCCCACGAAGATGTAGTCATGGCTCGTGCTGAAACCCAACGGGGCGTAGGACAGGAGCGGGGAACCCACAAGCTCACTGGGCAACTGCTTGTCTGTCACCAACCGCGGGCCGAAATAGGGACCAGCGAAGTTGTTCATGTGCCAGAGTTGCGCACCGATCGCTTCCGCCATCCGAATACCGTCGCCACGGTTATACGGCGACCCAAAGAACCCTACCTCGGGAAAGCCAACCGGGTAGTAGGTGTTCTTGAGTTCCCTATCGTTCTCGAAACCACCGCAGGCGAGGATGACGCCCTTCTTGGCTTTGAAGTTCTTGCCGTTCTTCGTCCCGACACCGAAGACCTCTTTGGTTGTTGGGTCGAAGATGAGTTTGGTCACACGACTGTCGTAGGTGATCGTGGCGCCGGCGTCATCGAACGCCTTCTTCATAGCATTCCAGATCACGGAGTTTCCGATGCCGGTCAGACCACCAAGGCAATAGCAGTGTGCCGACTCTTTTCCTCCCACAACATCCGGGAATTCCGGGTTCAGGATGGGGACCTCTGTCAGTTCAATGCCGAGACCCTTCATCCAAGTCAGGTTCTCGCCAATATTAGTTGCCCACGTCTTGAGCAACTCCGGTTCCACCACGTAGGCGCCATTGAGGTTCGCCTGATAGGTGATCGCGGCGTCGAGCGGCGTCGGCACGAACATGATCTGCGAACAGACGCGGGTATTCCCACCTTCGTTGCCCTTTGGCGCGGCCTCGAGCACGAGGACGCTCCCCAAGCTCTCTTTCTGAACCGTAATGGCCGCGGAAAGGCCGGCCCCGCCAGTTCCAACGACCACGATATCCGCTTCGCCATCCCATGTCGTGGGCAGATACGCGGCCGAGGCGCCTTTTGGCGAGCAGGCCGCGAGCGAGGCGACTCCCATAGCCCCTACCGCGATTGCCGAAGCGCCAGTCAGAAAGTCGCGCCTTGAAACGTCACTCTTGTTCATAGTTCCCTCCCAGTCGTCGTCCCCAGCTTCCGTGTGCACGACCCTCTGAGGGGCCCCTCGGAGGGCGGTGCCTTGCCGCCCAGTATATGAGCCGCCCTTTCTGTACTACGAATGATGATTCTTGCTGCCGCCACAGCCTTTCGACGTCGCCGATGCGAGATCCTGTGCGGCGACAGTCTGCCCTGGCAACCGATGATTCATCTGACTCTGAACTGCCAGCGGAGGGTGGGCGACGTGCTGAGCGTGCTCTCTTGGCTGTGCCCGCCGCATGCTGACGCGCGGGGATTCCTCCGCGGTGCATAGGAACGCGCCCCTGAACCGCCCGGTGGCAACGCCCCGACCTCGTGCTCTTGCCCGAAAGACGCCTCGGCTCTTGCCGATGCACAACAGTAGCTGCCCATTCGCGAACCCCCACGTTGCCACAAGCGCTGCCGCGCCGACCTCGGCCTCCGTCGTCGACCCGCTATGAGCAACTTCGCTGAGAGGGATGCAAAGGGATTCGCATACGTCATGACCAGGAATAGGGCGATGGCGACTATCTTGAGAGCGATGATGAAGACACCGAAACGCGAGACGCTTCGAAAGGCAGATGCCGCAGGTCTCTGCGCGCCGAGGAAGAGAGCACATACCAACGGCACGGTTATGCCTGCCGAGATTGACGAAATACGAGTAGGGCGGGGATGACCGGCGACGCCCAAAACGAGACTGCTTGCATGTCGGCGGGGAGCATACAGGTGTAGGCCATGACAGCCAATGCGAAGATGCTGCCTGCCTGCACACTCAGCACTCCTTGTGAACGCTGATGAGAATTCCGAAAGCGAGAGATAGCGAACGGCAATGAGGCAAGACGGACAGACTGCGAAGAGAAGGATTGTATGCGCGCCCATTGAGACAACCGAAAACATTGGCTACAAAGAGGGTGTACGCTCGATCGATCCTGCCAAGATCGGACAGAAGAAGGACGACCCTCAGCAAGACAATCAGGAAGCCGAATAGAAGGCCGGAATTGGCATGCTCCCTGGAGAATTGGCTCCTCCGAGCCCCTGCCTTTCGAGCACAAGATCCACAAGGATCGCGACCATGGAGGCACCGCTTCCGGCACCGCCGAGGAAGAGGTACCAGACAATTGAGGGGCCGAACACGGGATCCAACGTCTCCACCTCCCGGCTTTGCCAGAGAAGCCCCATCCATGGAGCATCGCGCTGTATTCTAGTGCATTTCCCCGTCTGGCAGAGCCGCCTCTTCAGGCGAGAGCTAGAGCTTCCGACCCTCAAGCCCCAGCATCGTTCCCTGCCGCTGCCCCTTGCAGGTCGCTCAGCAGCAAACGGCAGCGTCGCCAACCGCCGACACCTTCTCCACCGCGATCTGCCAGACCCGCGCGCGATCGATCGTGGCGTAGCCGTGGACGACGATGTTTCGTGCCGAGCGCATGCCGGGCGGGTCGAGTTCGGGATGCGCCTCGACATAGTTTCCGTGCCGATTGCGCAACTGAGAGGCGATCTCGCCGAGCTGGATGATCCCACGCTCAATCGCCCATGAGCCGGTGGAAGAGGTCATGAACGTCCTGCGATCCGTACCGGCGACGAGCTGGGCCACGCCGTCGGCAGTGTCGCGCATATCGTGCAGGAACTGCTCAATCGTGCGATCCTGGCTCATCACAGGGGCACCGACTCTCGGTCGACATTCTCCCGGACATGGGGCTTGAGACATTTGCGCTCGCCGAGGTCGACTTTCCGACCGAGCACCGCGCCCATCGCTTCCTCGACGACGGCGACGGCAAACAGGTCGAGTTCCTCGGGAATGTCGGCCACCAGGTCCAGATCGCTGTCCGCCGTGTCGGTCCCACGCGCGACCGAGCCAAACACAACGACGTTTTGAAGGCCGTATTCCTCGGCGATCTTCCTGAGCTCCTTGCGATGGCGCTCCAAGAGCACGGAGGGCCGCTCCGGTGCGAGCGACACGGCCGACTCGCGGCCGAGTGCCGCGGCCGCGCGAGAAAGCGTCGAGAGTGTCACCGACTCGTCGGCGGGATCCAGGATACGCCCGACGGTCGAGCGGCTCGTGTGCATGCGTCTCGCGAGTTCGGCGCGACTCACGCCATCGCGTTCCATGACTGCGGTCAACTCGGCGGCGTAGGCCGCTTTGGTCGCGGGCATCGAACCTGTTCCTTCTGGTCGGGTGTCTCACATATGATACACTCCATCGGCCCTCACGGGCGATGAGATACCACGCGCGCCGTTCCCTCCCGTCAACGCCTGCCCGGGTGACGCCCCCGCCCGCCAAACATGATCGCGAGCAGCGGCAACACCGACACGCCCATGAGCAGGTTGCTTAGACCGGGGTCGCCAGCGCGAACGATCGCCCCCGCGATCAGCAGCGCCGAGAACACGAGTCCGCTGACGATCCGGCCCACCGAGCGTTCCAGCCTTCGGATCCGCAGGTCGAGCATCGGCGTCTGGATGTTGAGTTCCCCGCGCTCGATCTGCGTGAGCACGCGGTCGGCCCGCGCCGGAAGCGCGATCACCGTCTGTAGGATCTTGCTTCCTTCCGACAAGATCGTGTCGAAGGTCGAGCCGCCTTGCTCGCCGGAGACCAGCGAAGTCGCGTATGGCGCGACCGCATTCCAGAGGTTGAACTCTGGATCGAGCCCCGTGCACATCCCGGAAAGGATCCCGATCGAGCGGCCCAGCATGAGCAGACTCTCCGGCAGCTGGAACGGCAGGTTGAGCATAAGGTCCTGAAACTGCATGCCGAACCGCATCATTTCGCTGTGGTCGATCCCCTTGATCTCGTCCATGCTCATACCGCTGAACCGGTCGAAGACCGCCATGCTCGCGCGCTCGATCAGGACGAGGTCGGCGCTGGGCAGAAGCACATTGAGCAGCTTGAACGCGCGCACCAGCCGAGCTCCATCTTGCGTGCCCACCGCGATGACGGCCTCGCTCAGCCCCTCGCGCAGGTTTTCCGGCACCCGCCCCACCATGCCGAAGTCTACGAACGTCAGCTTCCAGTTGCGGTCGCCGTCCGCATCCACGCCGGGAAGCGGCGTGACGAAGAGGTTGCCGGGGTGCGGGTCGGCGTGGAAGAAGCCGTCCTCGAAGATCTGCTTGAGGTATGTATCGGCGAGCGTCGCGGCGACATCGGAGCGCGAGATGCCGGCCGCGATGATCGCCTCGTAGTCGCCCACCTTGATCGCCGAGACATCCTCGAGCGTGAGCACGCGACGTGTCGTCAGTTCCCACACGACGCGCGGCACGCCCACGTACGGGTTGCCGGCGAAGTTGGCGGCGAACGTCTCGGCGTTGCTGCCCTCGGCGAGGTAGTCGATCTCCTCGCGCGTTGTGGCGGCAAACTCGTCTATGAGCGCGCCTACGTCGGCGCGCTCGCGGACCGGCTTGTAGCGCTGCAGCCAGCCACCAACTCTACGGATCGCGGCCAGGTCGACCTCGACCACACGCTCGATATCCGGGCGCTGGACCTTGACGACCACGTCGGAGAACCCGACCTCGGCGGCGTCAACCTCACGCAGACGCGCGCGGTGGACCTGCCCGAGCGAGGCGGCTGCCAGCGGGGTCTCGTCGAACCAGGCGTAGCGCTCAGCGAGCGTGAGTGCGAGCTCGGACTCCGCGCACCTGCGGATCGCCTCGAAGCTCTCCGCCGGCACCTCGTCCTGGAGCCCCGCCAGTTCCTCCGTGATCTCGGGCGGCAACACATCGAGGCGCGCCGAAAGGAACTGGCCCACCTTGATCATCGGGCCGCCCATGCGGATCGCGAGCGCGCGGAACCGGGCCGCGGTAGCGCGGTTGCGCTCGCTCCTAGTGCGGTCCGCCACGCGACCGAGGCCGACACGGCGCATGGCCACTTCCCAGAAGATGAAGCCGGCGGTCACGCGAGCGAAGAAGAACACGATGCGCCGGTAGCGGGCGCGGAGTCGTGACGCGTTCATCGATCCTCCGGGGACGGGAGCCATGGATAACCGGCGCGCGCGCGGGCGGATGCCACGCGCGGGCGCCGGCAATTTCGGAAAGCAATTGAGCCGAAAGCCTAACCCTCGGCGAGGATCGCGTAGAGCTTCTTGCGTGCCTCGTCCAGGACCTTGAGTGCCGTCTCTCTCTGATCCTTCGTTCCGTTCTTACCCACCTGGAAGGCAGCGGCCATGAACTTGCCCGCCGCTTCACGGTAGTCGCCAATGCCGGAGTCGCCCTGCGCGACTTCCTCCCACGGAGCGGGCTGGTCTGCGGTCTCGGCAACCATTGCTTTGCCGGCGTCGGTGAGGCTGAAGACCTTCTTGCCGGCGGTCTCCTCGGCGGTGACGAGGCCCTCGTCGGCGAGCAGTTGCAGGGTGGGATAGACCGACCCGGCGCTCGGGCTCCACGCGCCGCCACTGCGAGTAGAGAGCTCCTGAATGATCTGGTAGCCGTGCATCGCCTGCTCGGAGAGCAGGCGCAGGATCGCGGGGCGGATGTCGCCGCGACGCGCGCGCGCTCCGTGGGGGCCGCCGAAGCCGTGGTGCATGCCGCCAAACGGCATCTTGAACCCGCGGTGGCCGTCGGGGTGGTGACCGCGAACGCTGCCACCACAGGACTCTTCCTTGAAGTAGTGACCGTGCATGTCAATTCCCTTCACTGTGAATAACGCGATATATCGCGATACATAGCAAGAGATGTGCCAGAACGGCACGCCGGGCGCGTGACTAATGACATCATGACGCATTAACGATATCATTTCGCTGTAATGCGATTCATTCTTTGGAGGAGACGACATGCGTGGTTCGTTCGGGCTAGGTCACCTCGAGCAAACCACCGTGCCAATGTCCACGGTTCGCTCGATCGGTCTACTCGGCGAGTACAAGGGCAAGCAGCAGCTCTTCGAGAAGCAGTCGCCTCAGGTCTTGAACGCGCTTCGCGAAGCCGCGCGCGTCCAGAGTATCGAGTCATCGAACCGGATCGAGGGTGTAACTGCGGCCTCGGGCCGTGTGGCCGAACTCGCCGCCGAGAAGACGAAGCCGAGGGACGGCTCAGAGCAGGAGATCGCCGGCTACCGCGACGTACTGTCGACCGTCCACGCCAACGCCCTTGGCATGGACGTCTCGACCGGGCTCGTTCTCCAGCTGCACCGGGATCTCTATCAGTTCTCGTCCACTCCGGGCGGGGCGTGGAAGAGCACAGCCAACGACATCGTCAACGTCCTGTCTGACGGAACGCACCGTCTGAGGTTCAGCCCTGTCGCGCCGCACCTTGTCGACACCTCGATGACCGATCTGATCACGGGCTATCACTCCGTGATGTCGAGAGGACAGGTGGACTCGTTGATCGCGGTCCCCGCCTTCGTACTCGACTTCCTGTGCATCCATTCGTTCTCCGATGGCAACGGACGGATGTCGCGCATCCTGAATCTGATGCTGCTCTACCAGTCGGGCTACAACGTCGGCCGATACATCAGCCTTGAGAAGGTGATCGAGGACTCCAAGGCAACCTACTATGAGGCGCTCGAAGCGTCATCTGAGGATTGGCACGAGGGCCGGCACGATCTGGTGCCATGGCTGCAGTACTCCCACGGCATTCTTCTCGCCGCATATCTAGAGTTCGAGCAGCGAGTCGGGCAAATGGGAACGGGGCGCGGGGCGAAGCGCGAGATGGTGATCGACTGCATCCGACATCTGCCGGCGACATTTCGCTATGCCGATGTCGAGCGAGCCTGTGCAGGAGTCAGTCGTCCCACAATTGTGCGGGTTCTCGGCGAACTCCGCGACAACGGCGATATCCGTTGCATGAAGGGCGGGCGCGACGCAAAGTGGGAAAGAACGACTCAGTGAGTCATTAACGATATCATTAATGGGTTAGATGATATCGTTAATGAGCCAAGTGTACACTCAGCGGCAAGATCGCCTTGACAGATCGCCGCAGAAGAAGCTCTGTTCGCACCAGGCAACTTGCCCACTAATCGCGGATCTGGCGCTCGTCAGTCGTGGCGTCCTTGAGACTGTGAGGGGTTAGTGGTGACTTGCCGCGAAGCCACATAAGGAAACACAATCACTCCCACTCAGGGCGAACTGCAGTGCAGCTCTGTCGATACGTTGGCGGCAGTTGGGCGAAGTTTGGAGCCTTCTGGACCTCTGGACTGCCGTATTCTTCTGCATCCAAGGGATTACATGACCTGATCTGGGCGCTCCGAGCGGTCCTTGCTCGTTTCAACGAATGTCGCATTTCCACGGGGCACGGCGAGGTTCTGCCTCATTTCGTTGCATCGCAATCTCTGCACTAGTGGCCAGTTCACGAAGTCTTTGGCTGGCAAGCCACCAAGATGACACATTCAGTCTCCCTGCAGCATTTCCAGAATGTGGGGGCCGTAGCCCAGTGATGAGCGACTGAGATCCCCGATGAACGCCAGGATGCCGATAGATGACGCGCCCGGGGGCTGACGGCAACGTCAACCCCCGGGCAGACTCGCATTCGTTGGCTCCTCTCTTGCCGAAGCGAACAGCAGGGGAGTCAGGTTTTCTCTCGCAGCCGAATTGCCTCGGAGCTTGGGCACGTATCGCCGCCTCCATCGTCCGTGCCAAGATCTGAAGAGCCTTTCACAGCAGCGACACAAACTGAGCGACGCTACGAGAAACGAAGCTCCCCGCCAGTTAATTGGCGGTAGCCTTCAGCCACCCGTCAGGCACTATCATGTCGGAATGGCACTGGCTGCAGAACAGTTGCGATTGCTGGTGCACTCGGTGACATGTGGAGCAAGGAAGGTCACCGTTGTGGGAATCATGAGGGTTGCGGCCCGACGCGGTATCGTAGTCCTTGGTCTTGGCAGCAAGGTCAGCGTAGCTACCGTGACACCTCAGGCAGAATTCCCGGGTGCCGATCTTTGCGAATGGCAGTGGCGTCTTGTAGTTGCCCGTCACGTACTCTTTGACCTCGGAGAGCTGCTCGGAGATCTTGGGCTCATGACAGTCAAGACAGGCGATGTTCGCCTTGGCATGCGTGGCCGCGAGCAGGTCGCCGCCCTTCCACGAATCGTAGTATGGTTGCATGACCTTATGGCATACCTTCGAACAAAACGATGGCTGCTCGTGCCACTTCCAGCCGGCGATACCGCCTGCCACAAATAGCACGACCACCACCGCGATGATGATGAACCATGTGCTCCGTTTCTTCATCCAGCACCTTCCCTTTGGACCAGGCGAGGCAATAGTGGATCGGAGGCGAGACTAGTATCTCTCGCCGATTAGACCTACGTGAGGAACCCCCGCGGATTCCATGATCCGCAGGGGTTGCGTTCACGACTGCTTTGCAGACCTATGCCTTGTGCGAACCTGCCACCCAGCCCATCACGCATGTGGGCCCGACACAAGAACCACCGCCAGGATAGGCAGAACCGAACGGACTGGCAGCGGTACACCCAACAGCGTAGAGTCCTGGGATGACCGAACCGTTCACGTCGATGACCTGAGCATTGCCGTTAGTATTGAGCCCACCAGACGACCCAAGCGATCCTGGGTAGATGGCAACCCCGTAGAACGGTGGCGTTGCGACCGGCGCAAGACAGGGGTTCTTGAGATCGGTCCTGTTGGAGGTATCCAACCCAGCGTCCACCATGGTGGCGGTTGTCGACAGATCAAAGAAGTGCTGACCTCGCTGCCAGACTGGATCCACTCCCTTGGCTGCATTCACATTGAACTCGGCGAGTTCGGCCGTCAGCCCAGCCGCATCGATTCCGAGTTTGGCAGCCAGCTCATCGAGCGTATCTGCCTTCGTCACGAAGCTCGGCACATCGCCGACCTTCACTCCTCCTGGCAGGGGGTAGTACTTCGCATAAGTGGCATCCATGATGGTGAAAGCAGGGATCTGCCGTTCGAATGTGCCCGAGTTCCATGCCTCGAGTGAACGATTGAACACGTGATAGGCCGCCGACTCGTTTCCGACTCGACGTCCGAGTTTGTTGACAACAACCGCACCCGGCTTGCCGCGGTAGAAGGCAAAGTCGCACAGGAGGAACTGATCATTCTGGATTTCTGTGGCCGAAAGCTCCTTCGAGAGATAGGCAGCTATGCCGTAGTAGCTCGACATGTTGGCCAAAGACGCTCCTATCTCCATCCCCATTCGGTGACCGTCACCCGTATCGGTCTTGACAAGCATGCTGTTATACATGCGAACGGGCAGGAAAGCTGTGCGCATGGCGTAGTTGTGATCGAAGCCGCCGGTCGCCAAGATGACCTTCTTGGCTTTGATCTTGATCTCCGCTCCGCCAGTCTGTGCCACTAGACCGATCACGGCGCCACTGTCATCCTGGATTAGTCTCTTTGCCTCGGTTTCGAGCATTGTCTCAACGCCATGCTTGTCGCACAGATACTTCACCAGTTTCCATGTTGGAATTGAGACCGGCAAGGTCGGCTCGACGTCTTCGCCTGTGATCGCCTTGAAGCTCTTGACGTCATCGATAAGGACAGGGCGACCGCTTGGGCGGTAGCCCGGGAGGTCGTAGTAGGACTGATAGTACTTGCCCCCCATAGCCACCAGCCACACAAAACCATACGTGTCCCGACTCCATTCTAGAAACTTGGGCCCGTTGTCCAGATAGGACGTCGTGAGTTCTTCCGACGCTTTACCCTCGGTCACCTGGCTTAAGAACTTCAGAACGTCCGCACGATTGTCCTCTATACCCTGCGCCTTCTGAGCGTAATTCTCCGGAATAAAGAGGCCTCCTCCTGAGATCGCGGAAGTACCCCCAAAGACGATGGCCTTCTCGACAAGGAGCACCCTGTCGCCTTTGTCATTCGCTGCCAGAGCGGCCCAGCCCCCTCCGCCCGAACCAGCCACCACTGTGTCGACCTCTTTATCCCACTTGATACTATCGGTTGAGGGTACTCCGCCCACGTTGGAACACGCCGCCAGAGCGCCGACCGATGCCAAACCGGCACCGACAATTGCGGCTTCCTTGAGGAAATCCCTGCGGGATACCTCGCTCTTACTCTTCATCCTTGTCTCCTTCTTCATGCCTTCTCGTTGGTTGATCCCTCTTCACACCTTCTTGCTGATCAATCTCGATCTCTAGTCTTCGTCGACACACCACTCCCATCGTCTCAGCCGATCATCGTGATTCACCCCCGAAATGCCGGCTCCAAGCTTGCGAGAACAACGGCCTCCAAGGCGCCGCGGAGAGCATAGGCGTCTCGATCTTGCGCCCGAAACCCACAATTGCAGGGTATTCGACAGATCTGAAATCGGGAGAGGTACCCCAAATGATGGGTCGTTGAGCAATCGAAGCCCGGGAGCATCCCCCAAATGATGGGTATCTCGGCAATGGAAGGCTTCGACGTGGCATTGGTCGATCATTGTGAGACAATATGGAGAATCCCTGCGAGCAGTCGGCGCGGAATATGCTTGGGTGTCCGCGAACGTCTGGAATGATTCTCAAGAAGTGTGAAGAACAGGAGAGGCCAATGGCGCCGTATCTCGCCCACAGACACGGGCGCACTGAGTCGGC
Organism: Coriobacteriia bacterium; assembly: GCA_013336165.1. NCBI lineage: Bacteria > Bacillati > Actinomycetota > Coriobacteriia > Coriobacteriia bacterium. The sequence goes on along the minus strand of JAAXUF010000007.1, from coordinate 79,684 downwards.
CTCAAGGGAGACCCCTCCGCTTTATCTTCTTGGATTCGGGCTTCTGTTGTCGTGGTGGTTCGTCCAGTACAACAGCTCCGCAGCTCTGCTCTCGCCGCAGCCGTCCACCAGCCAAATCAATACTCTCCAGATGTGGAGTTTGGGCGCCGGAGTAGTCGCGGCACTCGCCTCGATATACTTGGCTTCGAGACTCATCCGCTTCAACCGAAAGCGCTCGGTCATCTGGGGGGCACCCCTGTTCGCGAGCACGGGAATCGTGCTCACTGCGGTCTCGTACCTAGGAGAACGTCAAGCCGGCGTCTTGGCAATTGCCGGGGCGGTGCTCTCAGGCACAGCGCAGATCTTCTTTCTCGTCATGTGGGGCGAGGTATACGCATCGGTCGGGACTAAACGCGCGCGGGTGTTCACCCCAGCCTCCGTGTCCATTGGCTGCATCGGGTACCTCCTCATTTCATACCTGTCCCCTATAGCGGCCACTGTCGTGACCTCGATATTGCCGCTGCTGTCTGCCGTTGCTTTGTCCGCGAGTTCACGTGCGCTGCGGCCGGAGGCGCCCCCCGACCAGACGCCCGACCGGACCTCGTTCCCTTTGCCTTGGCAACTCGCAATGAGCATCGGGATCTTCGGGCTCGCACAAGGTCTCATGCCGCGGCTTGCAGTACCCGTAGACATTTCTCTCTTCGACGCAGGGAATCGTCTCGCGATCCTTGCGAGCGGAATCATCGCTTTGGTTATGCTGATCGGCGCACTCGTCTTCTCGGGTAGCAGAGTCCCCCACCTGAGCTATCGTCCGGTCTTACCATTCGTAATCGCCGCTTTCTTGGCTCTCCCCTTCCTTGGGCCTCGATTCGCGCTCCTCGCGAATGCAGTAGTCTTGGCAGGTTGGCTGTACTTCTTTATCTTGTTCTGGACCTTGATGTCCGACTTGTCATTCAGCTTCCGGCTGAGACCGGCGCGAGTATTTGGCTGGGGCGGGCTTCTCTCGTGGTTCTCCATGCTTGTTGGCACAGCAATCGGAGTCACGCTTTCCGAGAGAACCGACCTCTCACCTGAAGTGTTGACCGCAATCTCGCTTCCATTCGTTTATGTCCTGGTACTGATGACCATCTTCATTCTGAAGGAAGGAGACCTTTTCAGCACATGGTCCTTCTTGAAGGTGAGCAGGGCAAATGGCCACCTCGAAGATGCATCTGCATCCGTTTGCGCTGAATTGTCGGCTCGCTATGGCCTCTCATCACGAGAATCGGAGATCCTCGCACTGCTTGCGCAGGGCAGAAGCGTCCCCTTTATAGCAGGCGAACTCCATTTGGCTCGGAGCACAGTTCAGACTCATGCGAAACACCTCTACGCCAAATTGGACATCCATGCCAAGCAGGACCTTCTGACCTTCGTCAAAACATACCAAGACGGGGGATCTACAGCAGGGTGATCACCCAAGCAGCGTTGCAGACGATCCTCTCGCAACTGCGCCGCACCCCCTCCCACGACCGTCATCAATAGGCGCCAAGAAGACTTGGCGCAGGAACCGCTGACGTGCTCCGAGCCTGATTCCCCCACCCTAATGCCCATGTTGGCCGCCTCCGGACCCGGCTTCGCCTTCGAACCGCCGCTTCTGGGAGCAAAGACACCCTTCCCGCGCTCGCGCATGCATGTCTGCGCCAGCGTAGTTCGTGCCCGCTCTGTGGCGCCTCTGACACACAAGGCACGGCAATGCCATATGTGTCCGAAGATCGCGCGCTATCACGTACCAGAATCCCATAAACGCAGGGTAGCCCCTTCTGTTTCACAGGCGGTTTACGCAGCTTCATGGTGCCAAAGGGCATTTGGAACCTACCTCGCCGCGCGCCTCCAGCGCGTCATCCGCGCTTCCAGAAGGTCGAGCGCTTCGTAGAGCACCACACCCAGAAGCGCCATCGCGATGATGCCGGCAAACATGCCCGGATAGTCGATGCGGCCCCACGAGTCCACGATGAAGTATCCCAAGCCGTTGGTGCCGGCGATCGACTCGGCGATGAAGAGCACCGCAATCGCGGTCCCCATGCCGATGCGCAGTGCCGTGAAGACCTCTGGCAGAGCGGCGGGAACCACCACGTGCCGGTATACGTCCAGCCGGGTTCCGCCCAGCGAACGCACGGAAAGCACGCTCGCCTCGGGCACCGCTTTTGCGGCGTCGCGCGCCGTCACAAGAATCTGGAAGAACACGATGATCGCGATGAGGATGATCTTGGGCGCGTCGGCCAGCCCGAACAGCACCAGCAGCACCGGCAGAAAAACGATCTTGGGAATCGGATACGTGAGAAAGATCAGCGGCGCGGCCACCGCGTCCGCGCGCGGCGCTCGGCCCAACACAAGCCCCAGCGGCACCGCCAGCACCGTGCCGATCGCCATCGCCGACATCACGCGCCACAGGCTGATCAGCGTGTGCGGCCACAGCGTGCCGAGCTCGGCCGAGAACGCCTCGATCGCGATCACCGGCCCCGGTAGCGCCAGCGAAGCCACGACCGCAGCTAGCGCAGCCCACCCGAGCAGCAGCACGACAGTCGCGCCCGCGTAGCCCAGCACCTTGCGCAGCAAGCCGCTCACAGCGCACCCCCGCCCGCGTGCACGGCGCCCTCGGCGGCCAGGATCCCGCGCAGCCGCGTGGCGGTCGCGTGAAACTCCTCGCTCGCCCGATACCCGTCGCCGCCCATGCCCGGATTGTCGACGATCGCAGCCACCCGCCCGGGGCGCGGCGTCATCACCACGACCCGCCTTCCCAGAAACACCGCCTCTTCAATCGAGTGCGTGACGAGCACCTGCGTGTGCCCGCGCCTAAGCCACAGCTCCAGCAGGAAGTCCTGCAGGTCCTCCCGCGTCAGCGCATCGAGCGCCGAGAGCGGCTCATCCATCAGCAGCACGTCGGCCTCAAGCGCGATCGCCCGCGCGAGCGCCAGACGCTGACGCATCCCGCCGGAAAGCTCCCCCGGGTATGCATGCGCAAAATCGCCGAGACCCACGCGCTCGAGCGCTGCAGCCGTCCGGCTGCGCACCTCCTCGCGCGCAACACCCCGCAGCTTGAGTCCGAGAGCCGCATTGCGCTCGACCGTCTTCCACGGCAGCAGGCCGAAGTCTTGCAGGATGAGCGCCGTCTGGCGCCGCGGCCGCAGGGCCGCTTCGCCACCCACGCGCACGCTCCCCCGGTCGGGCTGAAGCAGCCCCGCAGCGAGCAGCAACAGGGTTGACTTGCCGCACCCGCTCGGCCCGATGATGGCAACCGGCTCGCCCTCGGCGACTTCGAGCGACAATGCGTCGAGGGCGTGCACGGCTCGGCCGGTGCCCTCGTACGTCAGGTCAACTCTGTCGAATGCGAGCGATGCCATGAAGCGCTACCCACGATCCGCGATCGAAACCTCGACGTCGACGTTCGCGTCTTGCGCGGCGTCCTCGAGCGCAGACATCCAGTCGGTCTCGGCAAGCGAGGGCGGGACGAGGATGCTCGCCACCATCGTGAACAGCGGCGTCCCCGTGACAGAGGCCTGGACAGTGCTCGTCTCCGCGGACTCGATGGTGATGCCGCTCGACGAGAGGCCGGATGCGATTCCGTAGACGATTCCTTCGTGATCGGCGCCGCTCACGACGACGCGGTACCCCGCCCAACCTTCATAGGCAACGGCAGGTGCGGTCTCTGAGACTGTGACCTTGTAGCCTTGCGCCGAGATGTGCGCGAAAGCAGAATCGAGCTTGCCGAGACTCGCCTTTGGCAACGACACCAACGCGAGAATGGCGAATTCGCCGCCGAGCCGTGCCATGCGGCTTGTGCCGACATTGCCGCCGAGATCGAGCAGCACGCGCGTGACTTCCTCGACGATGCCCACGCGGTCGGTCCCAGTCAAGGTCAGAACGATGTCGGTGCGCATTGATTGATGTCCTCTCGGCCGTTGCGGTCGTGCTTTGTACACCATAAGCGCAGGCCGAGGATTCGCCAACTGATGGCGGTCCCCTTTTGCCCCAACGATGTCCGAGGCAAGAGGGGTATATAGAATCAACGGTCCCTGCATCACTCGAAAGGACACCACCGTGAAGGTAAACGAGTCCACTACCGATCGCGTCATTCGTGCCATCGTTGGCGTACTGGCGATCGCGATAGGTTACCTGGTCTTTCTGGGAACCACGCTGGCGATCATCCTCTACGTGATCGGGGCCATTCTGATCTTCACCGCTGTGACCGGGTTCTGTCTTCTGTACAAGCTGTTCGGCAATTTCAGCACTGTGAAGCATACGCGGCGACCGCGCGGCTGACGTGCGCGCGTCGAGACATCGATAACGGATTGGAGATGGCAGCATTGAACGAGACTGAACCGCAGTCCCCCGCAAAGCCAGCAAAGAAGGTGCACTCGCAGCGCCTCAATTGGTACCTGCTTTCTGCGGGCGTTCTCACCGTCGCATTCGGCTTCGCGCATGCAGCCTGGGGCGAACAGGGTGTGATCGCGGAGGTTCAGGGTTCCACGTTGACCCAACTTGTGCGGACGAGCACAGCAATCTCGTGGCATCAGCTCACGGTCATGCTCCTGCTGGCCGGCGTAGCGTTGTTGATCGTGTCGATAGGTTCGCGAACGAACTTGACGACGTTTGTAGCGGGATTCTTGCTCGCCGTCGTTCTCGGCGACGTTGCAGTCTTCGCCTACTACGCGGCACAGTTCCCCGAGATCCTTGGCTCAAACGCCCCACAACTGGTCATACTCGCGGTATTGATCGTGTTGCTGGTGCTTGGACTTTTCACCGGCCGTGCGAAAATCCCTGCAGAAGAGCGTGCGGATAACCGCGAATCCTCGGCCGAGACGCCTTCATGACCACCGACCTTACTTCGTTCCGGTTGCCCGAGCCTGTCGTGACCCGTCTCTCTGCGCTTGGTGATGCCGAGCGGATTTCGGCCGCCGTCAACACCGCGCTCGCCTCGATCCTGGCCGCCGAACCCGACGATCGCGTCGCCATGATGCGCGATGCGCTGCCGCTGATGGACGGCCCGCTTACCGAGACCCCCGCGCTGGCGCTCGACTCAGCGACCCTTGAGGCTTTCAACGCCTATTGCGCCGAGAAGGGCCTCAAGCGCGATGTGATCGTAGCGGGGGCGCTGAGGCGACAGTTGGCGATGTAGGCTTCTGCTACGCCCTTCGCTGTCTGATGTGAGCGCTCGGTCGGTCGGACTCCCGACAACGACAATGTCAAGGATCTGTACGGCCCCGCTGAGACTGAGACTCATCGGGTTGACATGTAGTGTGCCGGTCGGTGACGGTCGTGCGCGAAGGGAACGCTATTAAGAGTTGGGGCGTATTTCTTAATAGCGGAAGGCGTTATTAAGATTTTGTTTCCGTCCGGGATTCGCCCAGCCCACCAGCTGACCAACACGCAGCGATCGATCTCACGGTATCATCGCCCCATGACTTCCCCCACCGACATTCGCACGCTGCTCGCCGCCGGCAACGTGGTTCTCGGCCCCATGGCCGGAATCACCGAGGCGCCGTTCCGCGGCATCTGCAAGCGCATGGGCGCCGGACTCACGTTCACCGAGATGGTCAGCGCGACGGGCCTGCACTACAACCCCGACTCGGCGATCTCGCGCCAGCTGCTGGCGATCTCGCCGGATGAGACGCCGTGCGCGGTGCAGCTCTTTGGCGCCAATCCGCGGAGGATGGCCGAGCAGGCTCACGCAATCATCGAACGCCACGGCGCGAACATTGCGCTGATCGACATCAACATGGGCTGCCCGGTCTCCAAGGTCGTCTCCAAGGGCGAGGGTAGCGGCCTCATGCGTACTCCTGATCTCGCTGCAGAGATCGTGCGGCAGGTCGTAGCCGCGTGCGGCGTGCCGGTCTCGGCGAAGTTCCGCAAGGGCTGGGACGATGACACGGTCAACGCCGTCGAGTACGCGCTCGCCATGCAGGAGGCCGGCGCTTCGGTGGTCACGGTCCACGGCCGCACGCGCGAGCAGTTCTACCACGGCGAAGCCGACTGGGACATCATCGCGGCGGTCAAGGCGGCCGTGGACATCCCCGTCATCGGCAGCGGCGACGTGTTCTCGGCGGCCGATGCGAAGGCGATGCTGGAGCGCACCGGCGTCGACGCCGTCAGGGTCGCGCGCGGCGCGCAGGGCAACCCCTGGATCTTCCGAGAAGCCCGCGCGCTTCTCGACGCCGGCGTCGAAATCGCTCCGCCCACCGCTCTGGAACGCATCGACATGGCGATCGAACACGCCGAGGCGCTTCTCCAGTTTGGCGGCGAGCGCGCATTCATCCGCATGCGCAAGCACGTCGCGTGGTACGTGCACGGCATGCCGGGCGCTGCCTACGTACGCGGCCGCGTGAACGAGGTTCGCAGCCACGCCGAACTGATCGAGTTGCTCAGCGAGTTCAGAGAGCAGCTGCTGCAAGCGTGACGCGCCAGAAGCCGTTCGAATCCGTCTCCCTCTCCCCCTCCTCTTGCCCTGCGCCCTCTCACGGTGTACTCTGACCTGTGCTTGGCACCTGCGGAAACGCGGTCCAAACTTTGACAGCAAGAGAGAGTCTGCTCCGTCCGTTATGGTGCGGCTCCTGCTCGAACACAGGCCACTGCCCGGAAATGTCGAGAGACGCCAATGGGTAGAACAGCCCTCGCCGGCTTAAGGCGAAGGCTAAGGTGGCTGGGTTCGTAGAGGCGGGGCGTTTCCCGCTGCGTCGACGACACCACGCGTCGCGCGCCCTACGTCGAGCAGTGCCTAATCCAACAACGAGGGATGTGAGCGGTGAGGACCTGAGGCCTGTACTTCGCCCATGTTCTCTTTGCGTGAAAGCGCATAAGCCGCCGCCCCTCGTCTACAAAGACGCAGGGGCTTTTTGTTGCCGCCAAGTCCTGTAGCCGAAAGACAAGGGTCTTCGTGAAACCACACAGTCCGTAGACCCTCTCAGGCGCCAACCGAGTCTTCCCTCGGCGGCCCTTTGAGGGGACCGCAATAGAGGGAGAACCGCCGTGATCTACCTTTCCCAGATGCTGGGCAAGCCGGTTGTGGATGCCACAGGCACCGCCATCGGTACAATCAACGATATCGCGATCGCCACGGGCGAGGTCTTTCCCCGTGTGACGTCGCTCGCGTTCAAGGGTCCTGATCGAACGCCGTTCATGCTGTCGTGGCGCAAGTTCGTCGAGGAGTTCGACGGCGAGCGGATCACTCTGAACGTGCCCGCGAACGAGATCCGCTTCAGCTATCTGCAGCCTGACGAGGTGCTGCTGCACCGCGACCTGCTCAACAAGCAGATCGTCGACACGCAGGGCATGAAGGTCGTGCGCGTCAACGACCTCAAGCTCTCCGAATCCCGCAACCAGCTGCGTCTTCTCGGCGCCGAGGTGGGCGCGCGCGGACTGCTGCGCGGCATCTCTCCGGTGCTCGAGAACGCTGTCTCGGCGGTCGTGAAAGCGTTCGGCGGCGAGCTGCGCGAGAACCTGATCGCGTGGAACTACATGGACCTGCTCGACCGCGACCTCTCGCAGGTCAAGCTGTCGATCACGCACAAGCGCCTGCACGAGTTGCACCCTGCCGACGTCGCGGACATCATCGAGAAGCTCAACCCCACGCAGCGCGCGAAGGTCTTCGAGCACCTCGACAACGAGCAGGCCGCCGATACGATCTCCGAGCTCGAAGACGAACTGCAGGCCGACGTCATCGACGACCTCTCCGAGCGCCGCGCCTCGGCCCTGCTCGCCGAGATGGACCCGGACGACGCCGCCGACATCATCGGCGACCTGCCCTACGACAAAGCCGAGAAGTTGCTGCGCCTCATGGGCGTGGAGGAGTCGAGCGCGATCCGCGGGCTGCTCGGCTACAAGGAGAAGACGGCCGGCGGCATCATGACCCCCGAGGTCACCACCGTTGCTGAGGAGATGACCGTCGCCGAGGTCCTCGCCCAACTGCGCGCCGAAGCAGGCGAGCATGAGAGCATCTACTACATCTACGTCGTCACCGCCGGCCGACACCTCACCGGCGCCGTCTCGCTGCGCGACCTCCTGCTGGCCGAACCGACCACACTGGTCTCCGACATTGTCACGCGCGAGCTGTTCACCGCGCACGTCGATGACGACCAGGAAACCGTCGCCGAATACATGAGCAAGTACAATCTCCTCGCGATGCCGGTCATCGACGAGACCGGCAAACTGCTCGGCGCCGTCACCGTCGACGACGCGCTCGACGTCCTCGAAGAGGAGGCCGATGAGGACCTCGCGATCGCGACCGGCTCCTCCGGCGCACGCGGCCTCTCGATGGGCATGGCCGGCTGGTTCCTGCGTCGCAGTTGGTGGATCGCAATCTGGGCGGTCGCCGCAGTGGCTGTCATCAGGCTCTCCCCACATCTCTCGGGACTCGGCGGCGGTGTGCAGCTGATGCTGCCCGCCCTCGCCCTCCTGCCGATCGTACTCCGCATCGCCGAGGACGCCGCGCAGCGGGCGATCGCAACCATGATCGAGGAGTCCGAAGCCTCGGAGCGCATGAGCCTCGGCCGGCACCTGCTCAACGACGGCGCCTTCGGGTTGCTGCTCGGCATCATTGCGGGCAGCGTCGTGTTCGCGGTTGCGGACCTCGCGTTAGGCGAACCGCTTGGCGCTACTGTGCTTGGCGCGATCATGGGGATCTCGATCTGGCTCGTGCTACTCGCGTCTGTCGGCGTCACGCACTACAGTCGTCGTCGTATGGAAGCCGACATGCGCGTGTCCGGCACCACGATGAGCATCGCCATGATGGTTCTGGCGGCCGTGGTGTTCTTGGCACTGACGCTGGCGGGCGGCATTGTACTCGCCACCGCCGGAGCATAGGGCCCAGATGAAGAGCTTCGCCGTCACCGACACCGTCAAGAAGCGGGGGCGCCTGCTGGCGCTGCTTGCCGCCATGGGGCCGGGCATCATAACCGCCTCTGCAGGTAACGACGCCGGCGGCATCTCTACGTACTCGGTCGCGGGTGCGAGCTTTGGATACGCGACGCTGTGGCTGGTGCCGATCATGACGGTCGCCCTCGTGATCGTGCAGGAGATGGCGACCCGCATGGGCTTGGTCACCGGCAAAGGCTTCGCGGCGCTGATCCGCGAGCGGTTTGGCGTGCGCCTGACGCTGTTCGCGATGATGGCGCTGCTGTTCAGCAACGCCGCCACCAGCGTCTCCGAGTTCGCCGGCGTCGCTGCCGCCGCCGAGATCCTCGGCGTACCGCGTTTCGTAGCCGTCCCCGTAGCTGCTGCAGCGGTGTGGCTGCTCGTCGTTCGCGGCAGCTACCGCCGGGTCGAGAAGGTCTTCCTCGCGCTGTCGGCAGTCTTCCTCACCTATGTCGCGGCAGCGTTTCTCGGCAAGCCGGTATGGGGGGACGTGGCTCATGCCACCGTCATCCCCCACTTCATTGGGACGCCCGGGTTCGTGCTGCTTGTGATCGCGGCGATCGGCACGACGATCGCACCGTGGATGCAGTTCTTCGCGCAGGCCAACGTCGTCGACAAGGGCCTGACCGTAGAGGATCTTCCCCACCAGAGGATTGACGTCTACGTTGGTTCGATCGCGGCGTGCTTCGTAGCGTGGTGCATCATCCTGACCACCGGCACCGTGCTCTTCAAGAACGGCATCTCCATAACCTCCGCCGAGGAGGCCGCCCGAGCGCTCGCACCGGTGGCCGGCCAGTACGCGTCGGTCCTGTTCGCCATCGGGCTGCTCGGCGCGTCTCTTCTTGCGGCGTGCGTGCTGCCGCTGACCGCTTCGTACGCGGTGACCGAGGCGTTCGGATTCGAGCGCGGCGTCGACCGTACGTGGAAGGAAGCGCCCGTCTTCAACGGCATCTACACGTTCGTGATCGTGTTCGGTGCGGCGTTCGTGCTGCTGCCAAACTTGAACCTCATCGCGATCATGGTGTTCTCGCAAGCGATCGGTGGCATTCTGCTGCCCTTCCTGCTCATCTTCATGATGGTGCTCGCCAACGACCGCCGGATCATGGGCAGCTACGTCAACGGGCGGATCTACAATGTCATCGGCTGGACGACGGTGCTGGTCGTGATCGGCCTGACCATCGCCCTCTTGGTGATGCAGGCGCTCGGAATGGGAGGCTGACGATGGCCGCCGAGAACACACCCGGCTCCCCCGCCGCCGAGAAGCGCGTCCTGCGCGCGCAAGCCCGCGCGGTGCGCGACGCGCTCTCCCCCGAGGCGCGCGCGTCAGCTGCGGACTTGGTCGCCCGCGCGCTATCCGCGCTGCCGGAGTTGGCGACCGCGCGCGTCGTGCTCGTGTACGCCGCGCTGCCTGCCGAACTCGACCTCACCCCGGCGATTGCGGCCTTCCGCGCACGCGGCGTGACCATCGCCTACCCGCGGGTGGAGCCTGACGGAGTCCTCGGCATACATGCGGTTGCGCGAGAAAGCGAGCTGGTCTCGGGGCCCTTCGGACTCGTCGAACCCGCAGCGGATGCTCCGCGCGTCGCCCCGGAAGACCTCGACGCCGTGATCGTCCCCGCGATCGCCTACGACTCCTGCGGCTTGCGGCTTGGTTACGGCGGCGGCTACTACGACCGGCTGCTGCCCACCTTGCGCCCAGGATGCATCCGAATTGGCGCCGTCTTCGACGAGCAGCTCCTCACCGAGATCCCCGCCGAGCCCCACGACCAAGGCGTCGACTTGGTGGTCACGCCGACGCGGGTGATCAGGACGACGCGGTAGGATGGTACTGCGGCATGACCGCTGTACCGCACTGCGCGAGTGGGTAACCTCTTGTCGCCGAGTCACTCCAAATTCGTCAATCTTGGTAGTCCGAATTTGTTAGTTTATAGTGTCCATATTGCTTACTTGTGCTATTATGGCAGCATACTCAGTTTGCTAGGGAGTATTTGATGGCTGACAGGATAACGTATCTGCCGCGTATCGCCGACGGCGAACTGGCTACCCTGTTGAGAACATCAGGGGCCGTCCAGATCAAGGGTCCCAGGTGGTGCGGAAAGACATCGACCGCTGAGCGACATTCCGCGAGTCAGGTATACATGCAAGATCCCGACCGAAGCGCCGACCTCCTAGCACTTGCCGACATGCAGCCGTCGCTTCTCCTCGAAGGGAATTCCCCTCGCCTCATCGACGAATGGCAGATGGCACCGCAGCTGTGGGATGCCGTTCGCTTCGCAGTCGATCGTAGCGGTGAGCCTGGCCGTTTCATCCTGACAGGCTCGTCCGTACCCACCGTCCAACCAGCCCATTCGGGCATAGGGCGGATATCAACCTTGGTTATGCGCACGATGGCGCTGTTCGAATCAGGGGAATCAAACAGTACCGTTTCGCTTTCGACGTTGTTCGAGGGCTCACAGGGTATCGGGGCTATGTCGGGACTCACAGTCCGGGACATCGCGTTCGTGATCTGCCGCGGCGGTTGGCCCAAGGCCGTGCTTGAGACCGATGCACAATCCGCTTTGAGGCATGCATACAACTACGTCGATGGTCTGGTCAACTCTGATATCTCCCGCATCGATGGCGTTTCTCGAAACGCCACTCGCGTGCGCAGGCTTATACGCTCCTACGCACGCAACGTCGCATCACAGGCGAGCATCGCCACCATCAGAGCCGACATGCAGGAAGACGAAGGCGCCCTTGCTCCCAACACAGTGATCGACTACATCGACGCCCTCGCCCGAGCCTATGTAATCGAGGACCTAGAAGCGTGGAATCCCGCGCTACGCTCGAAGACAGCTATCAGGACGAGTCCCACACGACACTTCGTAGATCCCTCGATCGCCGCAGCGACACTGCGAATCGCACCGGAAAGGTTGCTGCAGGACTTTGAGCTCTTCGGTTTGCTCTTCGAGTCCTTGTGCGTCCGAGATCTCCGCGTGTACGCCGCGTCAATCGACGGTGACATATTCCACTATCGCGACAAGACTGATTTAGAAGCCGATGCCGTCATCGTGTTGCGTGATGGGAAATGGGCCCCTGTGGAGATCAAACTCGGCAACGCCGGAATCGATGAGGCTGCCAGACATCTGCTCGCGCTGAAAGACAGAGTGGACACGGCGAAGATGGGTGCGCCGTCTTTCCTGATGGTGCTCACCGGAACGCAGGCCGCATACAGGCGTGATGACGGCGTACTGGTTGTGCCGCTGGGGTGCCTGAAGCCCTGAATCTACTCGCCCGCGTGCTGTCCGCGCTGCCGGAGCTGGCGACCAAGCGCGTCGCTACTGGACGCTCAGCAGCTCATCGACCGTGACGAACGTGTACCCTCGCGCGGCAAGCGCGTCGATGATCGTCGGAAGGGCTGCGATCGTCTGGCTACGGTCGCCTCCACCGTCATGCATCAGGATCACCATCCGCTGCCCGGTGTTCGCGGTGGCATTGCTCACGATACGGTTCACGCCGGGCCTGCTCCAGTCGAGCGTGTCGACGTCCCACAGCACGACGCTCAGCCCCAATGCCGCAGCCTGCTGCCGCACCGTGGCGTTGACCCCGCGGTAGGGCGGTCGAAAAGCCGTGGCATGCACACCGGTTGCGTTCTCGATGGCCTGCTGGCCGCCGACAAGCTGGGATTGGATGGCAGCCGCAGGCTGCTTCGAGAGATCCGGATGGCCGCTCGTGTGATTGCCGATCTGATTCCCCTCGGCGGCGACCCGTAGGGCCAGGCCCGGTGACTTCTGAACATATGTTCCAACCATGAAGAACGTCGCATGGACCTGCTTCTGTGCGAGGATATCGAGGATCTTGTCGGTCTGCCCTGGCCATGGGCCGTCGTCAAACGTAAGCGCCACCAGCTTGTCGGCCGAGGTCGGCGGCGAGTGCAGGATCGTCGTGTTTCGGACAGGCTCAACCGTGATCGTCGAGGCGACCTCGCGCGTGTAGATGCCTATGGCAAGCTTCGCCTTGCCTGGACTGCCCGGCACGACACGTACTATGGGACCGGTTCCCTCGACCACCGTAGTGACCGGGATGGGGACTTCGACGTTGGCGAGGGGCTCCGTGATGTCCTCGCCACGCTCGCTCTCGATCACGTCGCCGTTGCGGACGCAGCTGTCGCTCTTCGCCGGAACACCGTGGATTCGCACTACCGGCGGCTTCCCTGCTCCGGGAGTGATGACATTCCCTTTCACCGAGCGCAGCGAGCCGGCCTCGGCAACGTATCCTGCCTCGATTAGCTTGCTGACCGTGGTCCTTGCCGGGACCGTGCGGGGCGTGCCGTCGATGACTACGGAGACGGGACGCAGCAGATTCCAGACAGCCAAGCCGCACACGGCCGTCACGACCAGTGCGGACAGTATGATCAGCCCGACTCGGCGGAACTTCATGCGCGCTGCGAGAGCACTGCCGCTTCCCTCCACTTATGCCGAGATCCGTTCGACTTGTGCACCGCAGAGCGCGAGCAACTCCTCAAGGCGCATCCTGACCATGGAACTGGGCGTCCCCGCGGCCGGGTACACGATCTCGAATCGTGAAAGCGAATCATCTGCCAACAGTGGAAGTCCCGCGGGCAAATCGAACGGCGACACTCCGCCGATGGCGTACCCTGTCGCCGACCGCACGGTCTCGGCATCGGCGAAACGCGCGTCAGAGCCGCCGAGCAGCTCGGCGATCGCGGCGGCATCTCCTCGACGGTCACCGGCTACGAGCGCCACAACCGGCCGATCGTCGACCACGAACACCAGCGACTTCACGATCTGGCCAAGCTCGCAGCCCATCGCGTCGGCCGCCTGCTGGGCGGTCTTCGTCGGCTGTTCGAACTCGAAGAGCCCGTCGTCCAGTCCCCTCTCGGCGAGAAACGCGCGTACCCGCTCAGCCGAGCCGGACTTCCTCGATCCGTTCGCCATCCGCTACCCTTCGTCAATCCACGATGCCGGCGCCCGCTTGGGTGCGCGCAGCGGAAACAGCAACGATTCGAGCACCGATTCGAGGTTGTCCTGCCACATCACGAGAGAGCGCAAGTCGAGCTTCAATAGAGGATACAGCGGGTCGGCCTTCGAGACCCGGAAACCATTTCGCGCGAGGAACTGCATCGACGGCATGGGCATGTCGTCAAGTCTCGCCGCCACGTCCGTGAACGCGAAGGCCTCGACGCGGCGCTCGCCCCTCGAAACGAGGTCACGCAAGGCGGCCCGAAGCAGTACGGTCCCGAGCCCCCGGTGCCGGGCATCCGGCGAGATGTGCAGGCATGTGATGATCGGCACCGAAGGGTCACTCGGCGCGGCATGAAACACGGAAGCCTGAGGGAAGTACCTGCTCGGCGCGTACTTCACGAAGCCGAGAATCTCGTCGTCCTCGTAGGCGACCCGACCGCAGTCTCCCCACTCGTCGGTAACCCGGCGATGCCATGCGTGCTGCAGGTCAACGTCGCAGGTCGAGCCGCAGCGGCGCTCGCGTTCGCCGGCGCTTTCCCAGAAAGCGCAGCCGCCGCAGCCTGCTGGAAGCAAGCCGAGGTCTTCAGTTGAAAGAGGTCGAAGTCTGCGCGCCATCTCCGCCTGCCAAGGATCCTAGTTCGAACCGGCTACTTCTTCTTGTCGTCAGGAAGCCCGGCCGCGTCGATGACCTGTTTGGTGATCGACCTCAGGAACTTGCCGGTCTTCTTGGCCGTCTTGCTCTTGGCGGCGACCTTCACCGCGGACTTAGTGTACGCCGCAGCCGTGCCGACCACCTTCTTGGTGGCATCCACAGTCTTGGCCGCTGCCGCGCCCGCCACCGCAACGCCGCGGCCGGCCGCGCTGGCCGCTCCGCCACTGACTTGGATGGAAAGTGCGTCTTCCTTGACCACGACAGCCGAGCCGTCCCAACCATTCACGTATGCAGCCGGCATGTCCACCACGCCCAAGGCGACATCGGCGGTCATGCCCTGTGTGACGCCAAGGCCGTTCAGGTGCCCGTCGTCAGGGTCAAACACGCCGTCACGAACCGCGCCGAGAACCTGGCCCGACTCGGTTTTCACGGGCATGCCCATCCAGATGACGCTCTTCTCCCAATCGATCCCCAAGCGCTTGGCCGCCGGCTTGTCCCATGCAGCGGCGCCATCGACAAGGACGCGGTCCTCAAGAATCCGGGTCCGGTCAAGCGCCACGATCACGTCTCGGCGACGAATCAGGAAAAGCAGGTCGGGACGTGCGACGAGGAACCCGACCACCCTCGCCTCCGTGGGATGAAACAGCACATCGACGACACGCCCGATACGCTTGCGCGTGCCGGTGCGCTTGTGTTTGTCGCCGTACACGGAATGATGATCGACTTCTCGAAGCGATCGCACGTGTCTCTTACCTTTCGAAAGGCAGAACCGGCCCTCGACAATAGAGAAGGACCGGTTCCTAGCGTACCACGCAAGACGAAAACGGGCTAAGCCTTCGGTGTGCTTTCCGGTGTATCGGCCCCAGCTGAATGGGCTGCTTTGGCGACAGCCTCCAGCGTCTCCTGTGCTTTCTCGGAAACGGTCTCGACGCCCTCTTTGGCAGCGCCGGCAGCCTTGTCGACAACATCCTTGACCACGGGAGTGTTCTCGGCAATGCGGTCTTTGGCGACCTCGGCAGACTTCGCGACCTGCTCCTGCAGCCTCACGCGCGCTTCATCGATAACGGTGCGCAGTTCTTCGCTCTTCTCGACCGCAGCGTGCTTGCCGGTTTCGACAGCGTCCTCAACCTTGCCTAGGCCGACGGCATAGAGATCTCCCGCTTCGCCCCAGTAGTCGCTTGCCCGGTCCACGATCATTTGGCGAGTCTCCACACCTGAGTGCGGCGCGAAGAGCAGGCCGAGAACCGCGCCCACGATTCCACCGACGATGAACGATCCGACCCCCGAGCATCCGCGCCTGTGTCCATGCATTCGAAAGCACCTCCATGTTCGATGCGAACCCTTATGATAGCGCAAAACTGAAGAGTATCCTTCTCGCCTTGCCCCGCGTTGTCCTATGTACCCGATTCTGGGCGAGCGAGAGCAGATTCGACCAATCCCGATACAACTTCCTGGAATGTCAGCCCCAACGCCTCGGCCGCCATCGGCAGCAGTGAGGTCTCAGTCATGCCCGGCGACGTGTTGCATTCGAGCACGAACGCGCGGCCCGTCTCGTCGATCACCATGTCAACGCGGCTCACGTCGCGGCAGCCCAACGCGACGTGCACGTCGCGCGCGATCTTCTCGGCAAGACGGGCCGAGTCGGGCGAAATACGCGCCGGAACGAAGAAGTCGGCTTCGCCGGGGGTCACGCGCGCCGAGAAGTCGTAGAGGCTTCCCAGGGGTACGATCTCGACGGCGGGCAGCACCTTCGCGTCCGGACCTTCGCCCAGCACCGACACCGCGAGTTCGGTGCCTTCGATCCAGCGTTCGACGACCGCCGAAGTGTCGTAGCTGAGCGCCTCGAGCAGCGCATCGACGAGTCCATCGGCGGAGTCAACTCGGCGCAGGCCCAATGCCGACCCCTGCCGACCCGGCTTCACCGCAACAGGAAAGCCGCCGAGCACCTCGGGGATGAGATCGAGCGCCGTGGCGGCACCCATGTCCTTGAACGCGTCGGAGGTCAGCGTGATCCATGCGGGCGTGGGGATGCCGCGCTCGACGAAGAGGTGCTTCGCGACGGATTTGTCCCACGCCAGCGCACTCGCCACAACCCCCGGGCCCGTGTACGGCACGCCGAGAAACTCGAGCAGTTCCTGGATGGTGCCGTCCTCGCCGTACTTGCCATGCAGCGCGATGTAGGCGGCATCGGGCCGCTCGCTGCGAAGCGTCTGCACGAGGTCGGCGGTGACGTCGAGCGGCAATACGCGGTAGCCGGCCGCCGTGAGGGCATCGCTCACCCGCCGGCCGCTCGCAAGTGACACCTCGCGCTCAAGCGAACGCCCACCCATCAGGACCGCGATCTTCGCTTTCATGCCGCCCCCTCCTCACGTGTCGTCAATGCACCGGCGGCGATAAACGCCCGGTACAGCTCAAGTCTGTCTTCAAGCACCTCGGCCAGCCGGCGCACTCCCTCGGCGATGGCCTCCGGCTCGGCGTAACAAAACGCGAGCCGCATGCAGTTCTTGCCACGACCGTCGGGATAGAATCCGTCACCGGGGGCGTAGGTCACGCCGCGTTCGACCGCCTCGGCGAGGAGCATGGAGCAGTCCACGAACGCGGGCAGCTCGATCCACACGAAGAAGCCGCCGTCGGGCTTGGACCAGCGCGCCTCAGGCGGAAAATGCTCCTCGAGCGCAGCCAGCATCGCGTCACGACGCTCGGCATACGTACGCGTCAGCTCCTTGAGCACCCTGCGCCAGCGAGTGCCCTGAAAGTAGCGCTCGGCCGTGACCTGAGCGAAGTTGGACCCGCACAAATCGGCCGCCTGCTTCACCAGAAGAACCTTCGCCAGTATCGGCTTGGGCGCGATGACCCAGCCAAGGCGAAGACCCGGAGCGAAGATCTTCGAGAACGTGCCGAGATAGATGACCTCATCGTCAAGCGAGCGCAGCGGCTTCATGTGGCCGCCGTCAAAACGCAGGCGCCCGTACGGGTCATCCTCGATCACCGGTATATCATACTCGCGCGCGAGTTCCAGAAGCCGCCGACGCCGCTCCGGCGACATGGTGACTCCGCCCGGATTCTGGAAGTTGGGGATCGTGTAGATGAACTTCGCGCCGCGCGGGCCGAGTTCGTGCAGCAGCGTCTCGAGATCGTCGGTACGCATGCCATCCGCGTCGAGCGACACGGTGCGAATCTCGGGCTGGTATGCCGAGAACGCCTGCAGTGCGCCAACGTAGGTGGGCCCCTCGGTGATGATGACGTCGCCGGGGTTCAGGAACGTCTTCGCGAGCAGATCGAGGGCCTGCTGAGCACCCGCCGTGATCAGGATGTCGGACGGGGCGATGCGCACGCCGATCTCGGCCATGAGGTCGACCACGAGCGTGCGGATCTGTGGGCGCCCGTCGCTGCCGCCGTACTGCAACGCCGAGGCTCCCTCGTGAATGATTGCTTCGCGCGCGGCCGCAGCCACGGCGGTGGATGGCACCAGCGAAACCGCCGGCATGCCTCCCGAGAACGAGATCATGTCGGGCCGAGAAGCTGCCGCGAACAGATCGCGGACAGCGCTTGAGCGGACATTGGCGATGCGATCCGCGTAGCGGTCGCCCCAACGGTCGAACACGATTCGTGCGTACCCCATGCTTTCCACCTTTGCCGGAAAACAACAAACCCCCTCCGCCTGATTGGGCGAGGGGGCATTCGCGGTACCACCAATCTTCGTCCCCCCGCGCCGGTGAGCGACAGGCGGGACCTCAATTCCCGATATACCGGCTCGGGGCCGACCCGCTTCCTCGGCGTCTCTTCGACTCCGGTCTGGCAGGGGACTTGTGGAGGGGTGGCTGGGCTGATGGCGCCCTCTTCCCTCACGTCCTTGGTGCTCTATGCAGCCCTCGCGGTCGCCCACGGAGGTGTGGCGAGCACGATAGCATCCATGCAGGCCAGGGGTCAAACGACACCCGTACGAACTGCCCGCCGAGCGCGAGTTGCGGCGAAAGCGGCCGCGATTCCGACAACGCTGGCAATGATGCTGATCTTGACCAGAGTCAGTAGTATCTGAGAGAGCCCTTGCACCAAGGACGCTCCACCTTTGCCTCCGTGGAGTTCCGTCCCCCCGCTGCGCGCGCCTGAAGGCAGGGTCCGAGTCCCGTCGGCCACCGCTGCGTCGGATGTCTGGCCTTCGGCGATGCCCAACGACGCGCGTTCATCGGCACTGCCGGCACTAATGGCGCCGCCCGATCCTCGGCCTGCGGCCAACGACGTCGGCAACGACTGTAAAACGAAGTAGACAGCTCCCGTGATCACTACCACGACCACAAGGGCGCCGACAATCCGCATGAGGGTCCGCATCACGCTTCACTCCTTTCCATCGCCGGGCGGGCGGGTACGACGACTTCGTCCGTGCGTGTCGACGGGGAGAACCAGTCGGCCAAGACGCGGAAGATCCACCGCCAATGCATGCCCAGGTGCACCGCGAACGCAAGGATCGTCGCATCGGCCGAGAGCGCGTGCAGGGTCCTGGCGACGCCCAAGCCGGCAACCGTGATCCCCAGCGTCGGCAGCACAGACTCCGAGATGAGGATACCCGTCAGCATTACCGTGACGAATGCGACGAGCAGTACCAGATCGACCGCAAAGTTGATTCGCCGAGATGCCATCATCTTGCGAAACAGCCGCGTCGCCGTTCTCGCGCACCAGCCCCAGTTCAGCACCAGATGCACGAAGAGCGTGAGCGCAAGCGCGACACTCAGCCACTCGTGAATAGCGATACCTGTCGCCGCCGGACTGTTCGCAAGCAGCAGGCTTAGGAAGGTCACCGCATCGATTGTGAGCCTGAGCCGATTCGACATCGGAAGCCTCTTTCCGCCTCGCCGAGGTTTCGTGCCGGGTGCTGTATCAGGGGGGTCAGCACCCGGCACCATCAGTCTGCCGCAGAGACAAGGGATGCCGCATCGGCCTGTGGTGCCGTTATTGAGTACGCTCCAGGGGGTGTTTGGCGAGCCGGCTACGCCGAGAGAGGTACAGCACGAGGACTGGCATGAAGAACATCCATCGAAAGACGGCGCCCTACGTCGGCCGCTGCCTGACCGTCAGCAACCGAGCCACGACGCTGTCGACGTCAGGCTCCTCGGCGACCGCACTCATCAGCCAGTCCACCATCCGAGCCGCTTCGCGCAGTGCACCGAGCGCGACCAGATCATCGTCAAAGCCCAGACGGACACGGAACACGCCGGGCCCGTCCTCGGCGAAGTCCCAGACAGTCTCGCCGGAGAGTGTGCGCGGCGAACCGGAGAGCGCCATCAACTCGAAAGCGATGTGCTCAAGAAGATGCGGGGTCTCGGTATCCGCGAGTTCGGCGAGGATACCGTGCGAGGAGCCGTTATCACACGTGTGGCGCAGAAGACCGGGCAGGATGCGGATCGCTCGCGCGCCCAAACCTGGAGACGCGGAGGTGCGAACAGGTGCGCCAGCGGGGACGCGAACCAGCACTTCGATGACGGCGGATCCAACCTCGATCCGCTCGATCTCGAGAATCCTCACGAACGTCGTTCCCGCCTATTCGGCCGAATCGAGTGAGTGCAGCACGGCCCGGCGGCCAGCGAAGTAGGCCAAGGAAGCCGCAGCCAGCACCACACCCACTACAACCAGCATTTTCCGAGTCGCGGATTGCTGTACGACTTTGTCGGCGACGCGCCGACTCACGCTGGCGGCAAGATCGCCGATTTCCTCGGCTCTGCGCTTGAGATCCTCCACCGTGATGGGCTCGGCTTCCGTGACAGCAGGCGATTTGTGCTTCATGTCTGCGTTCATTTCTGCATGCTCCTGATCTTGACGGAAGTAAACACCAGCGAACCTACCAGTAGGACGGCGCCGATCGTGGCAAGCGCGCCGATCCAGCCGAGCCACTCGGCAAGCAGCAAGAGGGCCGCAACCGAAAGGAAACCCAGTCCGAGCACGGCCAAGCACGCGGCGGCTATCGACGACGCAAGCACGAGGCCGAGTTTCTGCAGCGGCAGAATGACCTTGTCGCGCATGAGCGCGGCCGCCTCCTGCCGAAGCCAGTTCACCAGCATCTGAAGCAGATCGGCGATGGCGTCGACGAGGGTTTCGGGTTTTGTTGGCGGAACCTCGGGCTGGGCCTCGGGGGCAGCGTTTTCGTCTTCGGTCATCTTCTCGGTTCTCCTTGCGGGCCGCTTAAAGACACGTCACAACTGAAGATACCCCAAAAGGAAGACCGCGCCGAGGTCTAGTGGGCTCTGGCGTCTTTTGTGTGTGGCTACCGACGCCTCGCGTCTCTAGTACCAGTTGAACTGGTTGCTGTGCAGGAGCGCCTCTGTGGGCGTGCCGTAGCGATCGATGACGTATTCAATCGCACGCTGGGTGTTCCACCGGGGATCGTTCCACACGGCCCCTTCGCACATACTCTGATCCAGCTGGAACATGCCCAAGTACTTGCCCGACCTCGAGTCGGGATTGTAGCGGCTCTCGCGATAGGCGATCGTGAGAAGCGCGTTCGTGTCGGCTTCACCGTACCCATTCTCGGCTGCCACCTGTTTGATCACTTCAACAGGGTCGACGACCAGTGGGATTTCCGGATATGCGGCCTGTATGACCGCGTTTATCTCCGCGATGCTGAGTCCATCGGCCTTCGCTATCCGCCTGAAGGCTGTGGCGCCGGGATTCTCGGCCGCGCTTGCCGACGTGACGCCGGTGCTCAATACCACAGCAAGCGCCAGGGGGGCAATGAGCGCGAATACCAATGCACGTTTTGAGCTGTTCAAATATGTCTCCAAACCTCGACTACAAGGACGTTAGACGACGGCTCGGAGGCGAAACGGACGGATAAATGCCCTAGACAGCAGAAACGTTGAGTGATGAAGAAAGCTGCCTCGCATCCGGCACGACAAGCGGCTACCACCGTCGTCAAGTGCCAGAGAAGCGCTATGCTCTTTTGGCTTGGACCTGATGTATCTGTTCTCGGTTGTGCTAACGAGCCTTGTGAGGGCTCGCCTTCAGGACCGATCCGATCGGACTTCGTTTGTCGGCATCCGCTTCGCAGGTCCCTCGGCCGTTCCGATCGTCATCCGGCCGAACTCTGCGGTGCCACGTGCAACTGCAACTAGCGAAGTATACCAAATGTTACGAAAGCGACAAACTCGGGGGGGGCCCTGACAGGCCCCCCGAGCGTGCTTGCGCTACTTGGCAGCTGCCGTTGTCTCCTGCCCTGCAAGCTTGCTCAGCAGATCGCCGAGCTGCTTGATCTTGTCGCCGTATGTCGCCCAGTCGCCGGCCTTCTGCGCGGCGATCGCGTCGTTGTAGAGCTTCTGCGCCGCCCCCAGGTCAGCCGATGAGCCCGAGGATGCTCCCGGGGTCCCGGTCGTCGGCGTGCTACCGCTGCCGGCCGCCTGGCCGAACACCTTGAGCAGCGCAGCTTGAAGCGTGCTCTCCATCTCGACCTTTTCGGCGTACACGACGATCACGCGGGTCAGTTCTGGAAGCGCTGTCTGCTCCGCCTGGAGGTAGAGCGGCTGGATGTAGACGATCGAGTTCTTGATCGGGATCACGAGCATATTGCCAAAGATGACTTGGCTGCCGCGCTGACTCCATAGAGAAAGCTGGGGAGAAATAACGGCATCTTGGTTGATGCGGGCACTGACCTGCGACGGGCCAAGGACCACGCGCTCTTTGGGAAACAGGTACACCGTCCGTTCGCCGTAGCCGTCGGGATCGCAGTTGACAGCCATCCAGCCGATCATGTTGTCGCGGTTGCGAGGCGTGAACGGCTGCATCATGTAGAAATGTTGCTTGGTCTGGCCCGGCAGCGTCATGAACACGAAGAACGGCTGCATCGCAGCGTTCTGATGCACGCCGGGAATCTCCCACTGATCCTCTTTGTTGTAGAAGACGCGCGCATCCGTCATGTGGTAGGTCCGGTAGATCTCGGCCTGTGCTGAGAAGAGATCCTCGGGATAGCGGAAGTGCTCGGCGAGCTCCTCAGGGACCTGCGAACCGTCGAGTACGAGTGATGGGAAGACTTTGCGCCACGCTTGCAGCACCGGATCTTCCTCGTCAAACGCGTAGAACTTCGTCTCGCCGTTGAACGCATCGACGGTGACCTTGACCGAGTTGCGCATGTAACGGATGTCCGGGGCCGTGGGCAAGCCCTCGGAGTATGGGAACCACTCGGCGGTAGTGTACGCGTCGATGACCCACTGGATCCTGCCGTTGACCAGCACCGGATACGGATCCTTGTCGTACGTCAGCCAAGGAGCGAGTGCGTTCAGGCGAGACTTCAGATCGCGGCGCAGAAGGACGCGGCTGTCCGACTTCACATAGTTGGAGAAGATGACCTGGCTCGATCCCAGGTTCAGCGCCCAGGCCAGACGCCTCAGCGGAGAGCCGATGGCGACTCCGCCGGTGCCGTCATACTCGTAGTAGGCGTTGGCGTCGCCCTCGGGATAGTCGAACTCCTTTATCCCGGTGTCGACGATCGCGTAGTCGGTGGTGGCCTCACCGAAGTAGATGCGGGGCTGCTCGGTCTTGAGGTCGGTTGTCGTCTTCGGCGGAACATCACCGATAATGAACGTCGGCATCCCGCGTGAGTCGGCACCGTTGACGGGACTCATCACAAGCCCGTACCCATGCGTGTACACGAGGTGCTGGTTGACCCAGGTCTGCGCTTGCGAAGCCAGCATGCTCGAGTTCATCTCACGCGCAGACACGAGCACCTGCTGTGCTACGCCGTTGATGGTGTAGCGGTCGACATCGACATCGGTGAACTCGTAGTACGGGCGAATGGACTGCAGCTGGGCAAAGGACTGCCCCACGATTGCCGGATCCCACAGGCGCACATTGGAGAGCGTGGTCGGGTCGGACACCACGTCTGTTGCGGTCAGGCTCTCATCGGCAGCGAACGTCGTTCCCTTCACGTCGGTGAGATTGAATGCCAGCCGAGTCATGGTGATGTTGCGCTCGATGTAGGGCGCCTCGGCGGCCGCTTCGTTGGGAGCGACGATGAAGGCCTGCACCGCCGCCGGCCATGCCCAGCCGAGCAGAATCGATGCGACGACCCACGCGCTCACCGAGATTATCGGCAGGCGCCATCCTTTGTAGCGAATGTTGAGCAGCAACCCGACGGCAACCAGCGCCGAAATCACGATCAGGATGACGTATGCGGGGAACTGCGCGTGAACGTCCGTGTAGCCGGCCCCTATGATCTGGCCGGTCTGCGAGAAATCGAGTTTCCAGATGTCGAGCCAGTATCCGAAGCCCAAGGCCAAGACGAAGAACGCCATCAGAACGGAGAGGTGCGCTTTGACGTGAGGTGCGAAACCCTTGAGTCGGGCCCACGGCTGAACGGCACCGTCAACGACATGCACGAAGATCGTGAGCACGAACGTGAGAACGAGAATTCCGACCAGCCAGCTGTAAAGCAGGTCCAAAGCCGGCAGCTGGAACACGAAGAAGCCGACATCCTTATTGAATTGAGGGTCGTTGTAGCCAAAGGGCACGGCCGACAGCGCGAGCCTGAACGTCTCCCAATGCGAAGCCATGTCCAAGCCCACAAAGAACGCGAGCACCGCCGAGCCCCACAGGACCGCCTGATCCAGCACCGGACCGAACCTGCTGCGCAGCTGCTCGGCAAAATAGCGGATCTGTTCGGTGGCGGGGTTTGGCTCGGGAGAACCGACTGCAAAGACCCTCGGCGCCATCCGGCGCGCGATGCGCATGTTCACGAACAAAAACACAAACGTGATCGCGGCGAACACCACGCCCGTCACGAACTCCGACACGAGCCGCGTGACAAAGACCGTGCTCTGTCCCAGATCGGCGAACCACAGCCAGTCGATCCATGTTCGCGCGCCCCATATGACGAGCGGCGCCACAACGAAGACCAAGACGGCAGCGAGGACGGTCCACCAGCCCCTGCTGACACGATGCGTTCTTCCAGCCATTCTGATCTCCTTTGGCGAGACTACAGGTAGTCGTCCACCTCTATGTTGAGCCGGCGCGGGTCGAGACACCCTTTCACGCTGATGCCGCCGGCACTTTCAAGTGCGATGTCCTCGGGAGCGATGAGTGTGCCATCGGCATCCGCGAAAACTCGCACAGTCGGCAAGAACGGGTCGTTCACACCCGGCGCAAGAACCACTCCGGTCGCACCGGTCGAAAGCTGCACCACCGAGCGCGGCGGATACACGCCCATGAGACCGACAAACAAGCGCACCAACCTCGGATCCAGAGCGGTTCCCGAGCTCTCGGCAAGATGCTCCATCGCCTTGTCATGAACGATGGGATCCGAGTAGACGCGGCTCGATGTCATCGCGTCGTACGAGTCGGCCACCGCAACAATGCGGCTTGTGAGGTGCTGGCGGCGGAGAGACTCGTGAGCGGGATAGCCCTCTCCATCCCATCTCATGTGGTGCTCCAGAATGGTGACGATAGCTGACTTGTCCACGCCCTGCATCAGCGCGACCATCTCGGCGCCGATGACGGGGTGCTGGTAGACGACCTCCCACTCCGCCTCGGAAAGCGGCCCTTCCTTCGCGAGGATGTCGCGTCCCATAGAGAGCTTGCCCACATCGTGCAGCAGAGCGCCGATACCCAGAGAGGAGAGGAACCGGCGATCATCGGTGACCGCGGCCCCTAACGCGAGAGACAGAACCGCCACATTCGCCGAGTGGTAGTACGTGTATTCGTCGTAGTCCTTCAGACCGGAGAGCTGCAGCATCGCCTCACGGTTCGTCAGCACGTTGTCCACGAGCGCGTCGGCTACACTCGTGACCTTGGCCGCACTGATGTGCCGGTTCGAGCGCAGGAGCCGATCGACCTCGCGGATCAGCGAGACCGCGTTCCCAAACACCGCCAGCGCGGCCTCCCGCGTGCCACCTACCGACGCGGCGACCTCCTCGAACGCCCGGACCGCGCTCATCTGCACGTGGCCGAGACGAGCATCGGCGGCCATCTTGGTGATGCCGCCCACCCGCGCTATCTCGCCAGAGTCAGCGTTCAGGATGGGCGTGAGCCTGACCAACTCGTCATCGGTCATGCCACGGCGAAATGTGAGCGACCCTACGCCGATCGCGGTCATGTCGCGCACGAGCTGGTCGAACACGAGGCTCTCTCGAGATAGGAGCTGCTCGCCGAGAAAGATCTCGCCCTCGAAGAAGGTGAACTGCGGCTCCACACCCTCGGCATGGTACCGGCGGATCGAATCGCCCAGGAACCGCACGCTCTCTGCGGTCGCCGGATGCTCGGCCGGATACAGATTGGCGGCGCGTCTAAGCGCATATATACGCGTGAGAATGTCGCGCGCGCGGGCGACTTGTTCGCGCGAAAAACGCACTCCACCGATGGCGGCGATGGCGACGTCGGCGCGCGGGGACGGCGAGGCGGGGGCTCCTGCCTCTGCGGACCCGGCAGTCGGGTAGTCGAGCGGATCGCTCATCCCTGCACCTCCCGCTTCTTCGCCGAGATCTTCGCGATCGCGGACTCCGCCGCCGTGCGCAGTTCCCGCGTTCGCGACGCGCCGAACAGGCTGCGCGCCCGCGCTAGGTGCTCGAGCGTAGGAACCGCCTCGGTAGCGCCGAGCCGCCCGAGCGCATCGATCGCCTCGATGCGCGGGCCGTTCTCGCGGTTGCCCGAACCTTCGCCACGCGCCACGGCTTCAAGCGCACCAACGGCGCTCGATGCGCCCGATGCGCCGATGAACCGCGCCGCAAGCTGCACGTTGGAGCCGTCGGCATCGGAAAGCGCTAGGACCAGCAGGTTCGTAGACACTCGATCCGGGATCCCAGAGAGCGCGCGGATGGTCTCTCGGCGAACCCGGGCGTCGGGGTGGCGCAGTGTGCGCTCAAGAAGCGGCAGCACTTCAGGCGATCGCCCCGCACCCAGAATGCTCACCACGTTGCGGACGAAGTACCAGCGCGGATCGCTGAGCCTCGGCGCAAGCTGCAGCGTGTTCCCTGAGATCCCCGAAAGCAGCTCGACGAGTACGCGGCGGGCGGCCATGTCGGGCTCGGCGGCGAGCAACTCCAGCAGCGCATCTGTCGCCAGCGGTCCGAGCATCCCCAGCAGTTCGCGCGCAGAAGCGTGCTCGACGGTGCCGGGCGCGAACAGGCGCAGCGCGTGCGCAAGCGTTCGCACGTCCTCAGGGCGCGAGAACCGCTCGACCGCCTGCTCCAAGCGCTGCCGCTGCACCGGAGCCAACTCCGGCCTCCCCGCAGCCGCGCGCATCAGGACGGCCGTCCGGGTCGCTAGCTCGACGTCTCCTCGGCTGATCAAGACGCTGAGCGAGTCTTCCAGAAGCGCCATCGTCGACGCAAACTCCGTCTCGCGAACGTCAAGAGTCGCCATCAACACGAGAGTCGAGATGACGTCTCCACCCGTGATGCCGAGCCGGGCCTCTTCTCGCAGGGCGAGCACATCTGTATCGTCCGAGCGCAACGGTTCACGGCTGAGGTCGAGATCCATGATCCGCGCGATGACGTCGGCCGGACGAGCGTCGTCCCCGGCGGCTTGCGGCTCCTCTTCCCCACGGATGACCAGACGGGTGGGAGCGATCAGGTCAACGAGCGTCTCGGCCAAGCCCGCCGAGAAGCCAGCGCCGAGCATTGCGGCCCGCGCCTTGTCGGCAAGATCGGTGCGCTCCATGGGGAGGACCGCCGAGAGGCAGCGAACGGCGTCGATGAGCGCTTCTTCCGAAAGGTCCTCTGTCGAGACGTCCTCGACAAGGATGCGCAGGATCTCATCGGCACCAAGCTGGCGCACGACCTCGGCCATGGCGTCGGACGTGCGAGCCTCGGGCAGGATCTTCCGAGTGAGCAGCTGACGCCGAAGCTCGGGTTCGAGGCCGGCAAGCGCCTCTGACAGATCGCGCGCACCATCCTTGCCTTCGCTTCCCTGCGCCACCTGTGCGAACTCCGAAAAACGCTGAGCGACCGCTTCGAGAGCGTCATTGACATCGCTCTCGCTGATGGCCCGGTACACAGTCTCAAGGTATCGGCGCACCGTTGCAGGCTCGCCGATGACGCGCGCGATCGCGCGCCGTTCGCGCGAGTGCCCGGCGAGTACACGCTCCAGAGCAATGTCTATGGCTTCAGGATCGACAGGGGTCGTTTCCACCTCTGCCCCGTCCTCGGCCTCGCTCAACTCGGGTACCTCCGCCGAGAACACCTCAGCCTCGACGAGAATCACTTGGGTCTCGGCGACGGTGATCGCGCTGACGTTTTGCGACCACAGGTTCGCGGCGAAACCGCCGGATGCGTGCAACTCCTCGGGAGTGCTCTTGAGGACCGTCAGGAACGTGAGGAGGTCGCGCTGCGCAGCGCCCTCGTGAAACGTCACGGAGGCGAGGTGGTGGTGATAGAGGTCCTGGGCGAAACCGGTGAACGAAAGCTGCCCGGGCGACAAGGGCGCGTCGGCGAAGTACAGGCCGTTCTTGTCGATGAAGATCCGCAGCTCCGGGAACTCGCGTGTCGCCGCGCCGAGCAGCGCGACCGCCGTCTGCGTCGCTTCCGCAGGGATCTTGCTCGCAGGCGGATACAGGGCCGCAGCTTTAGCCGCGACGATCAGCTGCCGCACGAAGCGTTCGACGACTGCAGGCGCTTTGGGCGCGTCGCCCCCGGCCGGAGCCACAGGAGTCCCTCCTTTGTGAGTAAGTGCCACCTTCGGCTCGCTGTTGGCAATTATAGGCTGTCACCCGCAGCGGCGGAACCTCGGCGACGCGGAAATGCGCCGTGGGCTATCATCAGCCCATGAACGGTCAGTACCCATCCCACAGCTATTCGCATCCTGCCGAAGTCGTACTCGCGTCGCAATCCCCGCGGCGCAGACGGCTGCTCGGTTGGCTCGGCATCCCGTTCGAGGTCACATCGGTCGACACGCCCGAGGAGCTCGACAGTCCACTCGCGTCCGACCCGCAGGCCCTCGCCTGCCATCTCGCCGCCGAGAAGGCCCGCGCCGCGCACGCCGAGGGGCACGCTCGCGGCAGACTCGTGCTGTGCTTCGACACGATCGTGGTTCTCGACGACGCGGTTCTCGGCAAGCCGAATGACGTCGTCGACGCGTGGCGGATGCTGCACGCACTCTCGGGCCGCACGCACAGCGTGGTCACCGGAGTCGCGCTTCAGTGCCCCGACGACGCCGAGCCGCGCACGTTCGCGGTCACGACCGCAGTCGACATGAAAGCTCTCTCCGACACCGACATCGAGGTGTGGATGGCGCGCGGCGAGTTTCTCGGCTGCGCCGGCGCCTACAACATCGAGGGCCAGATCGCCGAGGTCACCGCAGACGAGTGCTACCAGAACGTCGCGGGATTGCCGCTGTGCCACCTGTATGCGGAGCTTGTGCGCGAGGCGCCAGGGTGCCTGCCCGCCGAGCCGAGCGTGCCGATCGCAGCATGCGACGCGACGCTGGGACGAAAGTGCAAGTTGGGGCCAAACATCGCACAGTAGATCACGGATATGCGCAGAGTCTCAGGGTAACGATTCGTGCCAGTATCGAACATATGTTCTATACTAAACTCAGAGATGCCTTCATCCCAGTCCAGAGGTAGCCATGGGCATAAACGACGCCCTCGAGAAGCTCGAAGAGATCGCTCCCTACATGGAGTTCGAGCAGTGCAGCGATTGTGCTCCGCAGCAGCGGCCAGCTCGCGCTGCGTCACGATTAGGTCAATCCAAGCAGGACGAGCATTTTATCCATCACGCCTTGATGCCGGGCGGCAGAACAATTCCGCTTCTCAAGACCCTGTTGAACTCGGCATGTGAGCGTGACTGCTATTACTGCCCGTTCAGAGCAGAGCGCGACGGACGCAAGCCCAGGTTCACTCCGGACGAACTGGCGGCCACCTTCGAACGGCTGCACCGTCAAGGCGCGGTCCAAGGAATCTTCCTGAGTTCCGCCCTTTCGGGGGGAAGTGTCCGCACGCAGGACGCCCTCATCAAGACCGCCGAGATACTTCGGGGACACTATGGTTTTGGGGGCTACATCCACCTTAAGCTGATGCCCGGCGCCGAGTACGCGCAGATCGAGCGGTCGATGCAACTAGCCGACCGCGTGTCTGTGAACCTAGAGGCGCCAACCCGCGCTTCCCTCGCGCGCCTTGCTCCCCACAAAAGGCTCGTCGAGGAGCTGGTGCGGCCGCTTCAGATGGTCGAGCAGATTCGCAGCCGGTACGAGGGCGTTCCCGGGGATTGGCGCAACAGGGCCAGGAGCGGCCCGAGTCAGACGACCCAGTTTGTCGTCGGACCCGGAGGAGAGACCGACAAAGAGATCATCGACACTGTAGGATACCTGCGCAAAAAGGCGGGCTTGGCACGAGCCTACTTCAGCGCGTTCATCCCCGTGAGCAACACTCCCTTTGAGGACCTGCCCGCCGAGTCGCCCGTGCGCGAGCACCGACTGTACCAGTGCGATTTCCTGCTTCGCGACTACGGGTTCAACGCTGACGAGTTTCCATACGACGCTGAGGGAAAGCTCTCGCTCGCCGAGGACCCCAAACTCGTCTGGGCGCACACCCATCTCGCCGAGGAACCCGTCGAGCTCAATACGGCCGAGCGATCAAAGCTGCTGCGAGTTCCCGGAATCGGTCCGGTGGGTGCTCGGCAGATCCTCGACGCACGTAAGGAAGGCACACTGCGCGAGATGCGTGATCTGCGCGCTCTCGGCATCCTCACGAAGCGCGCCGCGCCATTCGTCCTGCTGAACGGCAAGCGGCCCGGGCATCAGATGGCACTGTGGTAGAGCCCGCTGTGGGAGAGGCGGTACCCTACTGCGCCGCTATCGCCGCCAGCAACTCTTGCGGATCGAGCGCCGGAATCGCCGAGTGAGCGAAATCTCGACGGTCGCGCGTGACGATGGCAACCGCTCCCGCCACGCGCGCCGCTTCGTGCAACACGGCATCCTCGTAGTCCGGAAAGTCGATGTCGAGCGCACCGTCCAACACGTCGCGATCAACCGGTGCGACCTCAAACAAGCCGAGCAGCCCGTGAACTTGATCGCGAGCTCTGCGGCGACCGAAGTCCTTCGCCGCGATGTAGTAGACCGTCGTCACAGTTGTTGCGCAGATAAAGCCCTTAATGCGTCCGTTGTCCACGAGTGCGAACAGCTTTGCGGCAGCATCGACGTACGGTTCCCTCTCCAGCAGAACGTCCAAGATCACATTGGTGTCGAAGAGAATGTTCACCGGTACTTCTCCTCAAGGTGACGGCGATAATCCTCTTCCGTTGTCGAGGCGCCTTTGAGTGCGCCGATCATCGCGAGGACTCGCGGCGTAAGCTCTGTGCCGGGGATGTGTTCGTCCGTCTCGATAAGGGAGAAGTAATCCGAGACAAGCTGTGAGACCGACTTGCCCGAACGGTCAGAGTAGCGCTTCGCCCTGTCGATCAGACGGTCATCGAGACGCAGGGTCAGCTTTGTGTTCACGAGAGACCTCCAAAGTGACGTATACTTTGTATCGTAAATATACGTCAAAGGACAGTCGGGCTGCAAGGTGCTCGGCTACAGCCCTACCCTCGCCGAGCCACCACGATCACACTCTCGTCGTGCTCGATGGCGAGCGCATGCCCGTCGTGGCCACCGAACGCCTCGACGTGCTCGAATCCCGCCGCCGTGAGTTCTTCGCGCAGCAAGTCGACAGGAAGCGCCGTGTGCGCGGATCTGCGCGAAGTCGTCGTCCACTCGCCACCGGCATCGCGCGTCAGCGTCAGAAAGTCGAAATCAAGGTACTCGTCGCCTTCGGGATAGCTGATCACTCGCAAGAAAACTCGAGTGCCGGCCGGAGTATCGCGCACCACCGGTGGAATCGCGCGTGGCTTGCTCGCATACAGGCGCGCGTGGTTGAGCAGGTGCAGGACCAGCACTCCCCCTGGTCGCAGCACGGCGGCGAAATCCGCGAGCGCTCCGCGCAACTTCACGCGCCCACCCACGTGCGGCAGCGCGTTGCCGGTGCAGATGAGCGCATCGGCACCTCCCAGTCCGAGCGCCTGCAGCCCCCCGAACCCACCGCGCGTCAGCCGCAGCTCACCGCCGGCTTCCGCAATCCGCTCGGCAGCAGTGGCGATGTTGGCCTCGGCCTGCGAGAGCATCGAGTCGGTGGGGTCGATGGCGTCGACCGACATCCCCCACGCCGCGAACTCGATCGAATGCCGAGCACTCCCGGCGCCGACGTCGATCACACTGCGCGCACCGACCTCGTCGAATACCCGCCGGAAGAATGGCAGCTCACGGGCGAGGCGGGCGTTCCAATTCACAAACTCGTCGTAGTCCGAAGCGGGTGCAGGCTTGAGGACGTCGTTCTCGGCAGGCATGATTTCTACTCCTCCGACGGCGGCAGTAGCGGCTCGTCGAGGCGGAAGATCCGCGACGCATTGCCGCGCATGATGAGGTCTCGATCCGCATCCGAGACACCCAGCTCCTCGACCGTGCGCTCCTGCATGTAGCGGATCCAGGTACGGTACGGCGCGGTCGTGCCGCTGTCGGTGCCAAACAGCACGCGCTCCGGGCCCATCGCGGTGAGTGTGCGCTCGAAGACCTCGGCGAGCGTCATCTTGGGGACGTAGTAATCCATCCAATTGTTGGTGCCGGAGGTGTCCACACACACGTTCTTGCACTGGTATGCCAGCCGCAGCACGCTGTCGAGCCAGCCGGCGCCGAAATGCGCGACCACGAACTTCAGATCCGGGTAGTCGCGCGCAACCGGCGACAGGTCGATTGGATCGGCGTAGCGCAGGTCGCCCGTCGGGTCGACGGTGACGCCGTAGTGGATGATCATGTTCGCGCCCAGCTCGTGCGCTTTTTCGAAGAACGGCCGGCACGCCGGGTCAGACAATCGATAGCTGCGGTTGACGGGGTAGAGCTTCACGCCGCGAAAGCCCGCCGCCATCTCGCGCTCGAGCAGCGCGGGCGCGCCCGGATCGCGTGGGTCGACGTTGCACAGCGCATGAACGTGACCGCGCGCCGCCACAAGGAAGTCGCGCGTCCACTGGCTGTCCGGCATCACCGAGACCACCAGCGCCTTGGCGACGTTGGCCGCATGCAGACGGTTGACGTACCAGCGCGCAGTCTGCTCGGGAGTCTTGTTGGGGAGCACCTGGTTGCGCCGGCCCCATCGGCGCTGCTTAAGCGCCTCGCGAAAGCGCTCCGGAGCGCCGGTGCCGGAAGCCTCCATCGCCGAGACGAACTCCTCCATCAGCCCAACAGTGAACAGGTGGACGTGTGCGTCGATCGCATCCCCCGGCTTCGTGGGCTTGGCCTCGGCGATTCTCGGCATGATGCTCCTAGTACGCCGGGGGCGCAGGAGGTGCGGGTGGTGCAGGCGGTGCAGGGGGTTCCGGGGGCGCTGCGACGGCCCCCTCGGGAATGACGATCGTCGCGATGATGTAGAGCAGCAGCGCCGGCCCGAAGCCGGTGATGACGGCGAACACGACGTACATCACGCGCACGACGGTCGGCTGCCAGCCCACGTACTCTGCGATGCCGCCGAGAACCCCGCCCACCATGCGTTCGCTGCGCGAGCGATACAGCCTGCGGGCATCGACGCCTTCGACCGAGCGGCGGCGCGCGGCAACAAGCAGCAGCACGCCGAGCGCGATCAGTGAGAGCGGCCAGCCTACACGCCCGAGAACGTCAATCGCTTGGCGCAACGGCGCCACGAGCTCGCCGAAGAACCGTTCGATCATGAGCCACAACCCGAGCACCACGAGGCCGATGCCCACGATCGCCGTCCACTCTTCACGTTTTTCGCTCTTGCTCATGACGGCTCCTACTCGTGTTTCTTGGTCGCATCGGCCGCCGCAACGTCAACGCGCTCCGTCACGCGGATTCGAGAAACACGGCGGCGTCGCATCGTCTGAACTCGAAATTCCCAACCGTTATGCTCATACCGCTCACCCGACACCGGTATGTGGCCAAGCTCGGCCAGAAGCCACCCGGCGACGGTCTCGTATTCGTCGGACTCTTCGACCGGCATCCTGCGCTCGATGGCATCCTCGATTGAGAAACGCCCGTCGACCACCCACTCATGCGGTCCAGCCTGCTGGATATAGCGGTGGTCGCGGTCGAACTCATCGGCGATCTCGCCAACGATCTCCTCGACGATGTCCTCCATCGTGACCAGACCCGCCGTTCCACCGTACTCATCTACCACGATGACTATCTGATTGCGCGTCGCACGCATCTCGGAAAGCAGCGGGAGGATGCCTTTCGTCTCTGGGACAAACACGGGCTCGCGCATGTGCTCGATGATCGGCTCGCGGCCGTCACCTTCCGCAAGCGGGCCGACGAGGTCCTTGAGCAGCGTGATGCCGACGATCCGGTCACGGTCTTCGTGATAAACCGGCAGCCGAGAATACCCTGTGCCCTGCATGATGGACGTGGCCTGGGATACCGTCTCCGTGTCCTCGACCAGCGCCATGTCGACTCGGGGCACCATTACCTCGCGCACAACGGTATCGCCGATCTCGAAAATCTCGTGGATCATCCGCTTCTCTTCATCAAGCAGGCTGCCCTGTTCGGTGACGAGGAGTTTGATCTCCTCTTCCGAGACGCCGGGGCGTCCGCCCTGACCCTTGAGGCCAATGAGTCGCGCGGCGGCGTTGGTCGAAGCGCTCAGCAGCCAGACAAGAGGCGCGAACGCTCCTTCAAGCCACAGCACCGGTCGCGCAACCGCGATCGCGACCCTCTCGGCACGCTGGAGGCCGAGGCGCTTGGGCACGAGTTCGCCGAACACCAGCGTCACGTAGGAGATGAGGAGCGTCACGAGCAGGACGCCGAGACCCGTCGCAACCGATGCGAGCCATGGCAGGTTGAAGGATCGGAACCACTCTTCGACGGGCTTGGCCAGCGCTACGGCACCAACTGACGCGGCGAGGAACCCTACGAACGTGATCCCTATCTGGATCGTGGAAAGAAGGCGGGTGGGCTCTTCGAGAAGCTGGACGGCAGCTTTGGCGCCCCTCGAACCCTCTTCCGCGCGGCGTTTCAGCGCGGAAGTCCGAGCGCTGATGAGAGCGATCTCGGCCGCAGCGAAGTAACCCCCGATGCCCACAAGCACGAGAATCAGAAGAACTTGAATACCGGTACTGCCCATGCCGTATAGGTTACCAGTGTCTGCCCTCTAGAAACCGCCCAAAGATAAAGAGATTTCAAGAAGAGGCCCGTCGGACGACCGACAATCGACTATTCGGCGGTCCGCTGCAAGACGGAACTGACTAGAACGAGGCGCTGCTCGCGATCGCGGCACGACTCGGCAAAATGCTCGATCTGCTCATGAAGATCGGGTTCGGGGCTGTAGCGCACCCCACCATCACAAGGAAGGAGAATCCGCGCATCGCAGAGAGCTTCGACCTCGGCGCGTATCTCAGCCGGGTGACGGCGCAGCACAAAAGACAGCGTTGCATCGTCGAGCACTACGTCTTGGTTGGTCACGAAGAACATGATCACGTCCCACGCCAAGAGCGACGTGACATGTGTCTGGACGAACCCAAAGACAGCTTGGTCAACAAAGCCTTCAGGCAGATTTGCTCGCTCGATCATCCCTGTTTTCCGAACCTTCTCGCCAAGACCAGACATCCACGGTGCTGAATAGCCGCGCACTGCAAACTCTGTCTCAGCAAATGCCGAACCGTTTTCTATCCGGCGGCCCCAAAACGTTCGACGAGTCTGCGAGCGGCGGGTATTTGGAGTTGATCGAGCACTCGCTCCATCGCCGAGACCATCACGGGCGGTCCGGCCACCAAGAACAGCCGCTCGTCGGAAGGACCAAGGTACCGAAGAGTCATCTCGGCGGTGATGAAGCCCCGTTCGCCCGCCCACGAGTCGGGTGCACGCTCGAAGCAGTGGACGAGCCGCACGCCGATGTCGGCCATGCCCTCGAGTTCAGCGCGAAACGGCATACACGACTCATCGCGGTTTCCGTACATCAGCAGCGCATCTTCAAATCGGCGGCCCCGCTGCTGTGCATCGCGCAGGATGCTCCTCACCGGCGTGATGCCCACGCCGCCAACCAGAAAAGCGACCTTGTCGGCGGATTCGGGCAGGCCGAGATGCCCGCCGGGGCCGGACATCGTGACGCTCGTGCCGGGCGCAAGGGCGAGGAGCGCGTTTTTGAAGGCGGAGCCTGAGAGCCGCGTGGTGAGCTCGATCCAGTCGTCACCGGGCGCCGATGAGTGCGAGAACGTCTTGGTCTGCATGCCCTCGGCGGTCTCGATCGTCGGGGTGAACCACTGGCCGGACGCGAAATCGTAGCCTTTGGGCCGGGTGAAACGAAACGTCGCGATATCGGTTCCGCACAGGTCACGCCCCACGTACTCGATCGTGTATCGGCCCGACATTCTTGAGGTCTCCTCACGTGTGCGTTGTATTTCGGGGGATATACCCCTCACGTGCCGACAATACAGCAGCGGCACTGATGAGGAGAAGCGACCGTCATGACTCAGGCCCTGTACAGTAGACGCCAATGGCTGGCCTTCGTTGCCGCCCTCGCGCCGACGCTCGCACTCGCAGGATGCGTGTTTGAGTCGCAGCCATCCGGCACCGGCACCGGTGGCGACGGTTCGACGACTTCATCCGCCGGGTTCGGCAGCGAAATCAGCAACTACCAAGGAACCCAGCTTGACCCGTACCGATCGGCGAAGGTGCAGGGCATCAATGGCGTCCAGCAGCTCGCCACAGCGGACTATCGGCTCGAGGTGAATGGGAAGACTTCAAAGCCGCTGTCGCTTTCGTACGACGACGTGCATGCGATGCCCTCGACCCGCAAGCTCGTGAAGCTGCCGTGCGTCGAAGGCTGGAGCGTCGTGCATGTCTGGGACGGCGTGCTGCTGCGCGACGTGCTTGAGCGCGCCGGCTACGACTCCTCGGCATCGACCGTGATCTTCCGCTGCTCGGACGGCTACACGACATCGATGCCGCTCAAGGTCATCATCGACAACAACGTGATGCTGGCTTGGTCAGTCAACGGCGTCACGCTCCCTACCGAGTACGGGTACCCATTCAGGACGGTCGCCGAGAACTACCTCGGCTACAAGTGGGCGAAGTGGATCAAGACGATTGAGGTCTCAAACGATGCGAGCTTCAGAGGGTACTGGGAGCAGCGCGGCTACAGCAACGTCGCTAACGTGTAGGGATGATCACGTACAGCAACACCGCGAGGAAATGCGCGACGCTGCCGCCCAGCACAAAGAAGTGCCACACCGCGTGCATGTACTTGACCTTCTTGAGCACGTAGAACACCGTGCCGAGCGTGTATGAGAGACCGCCTGCTATCAGCAACCATAGGCCGGCCGGATCCATGTTGGCCGCCAACGGCTTGAATGTGAAAACGATGAGCCAGCTCATGGCCAGATAGACCGCGGCGGAAAGCCAACGCGGCCGGTAGACCCAGAACGCTTCGACAGCGATGCCGGCGATGGCGAGCGTCCAGACGAGAGCGAATATCCTCAGCCCGCCGCTGTTCCGCAGAGGGATGAGCGTGAATGGAGTGTAGGTGCCGGCTATGAGCAGATAGATACCGGCGTGGTCGAGAATCTTGAAGACGTGTTTGACCTTGGGCTGCGGGAAGCTGTGATACAGCGTGGATGCCGTGTACTCGAGAATTAGCGCGATGCCGAACACAATCGCGCTGGCGATGGCCCACCGGTTGCCTCCTTGGGCGGCGAACACGAGCAGGATCGCGAGTGCCGCAACAGACAACCCGACACCGATGCCGTGGATGATGCTGTTTGCGATCTCCTCACCGAGTGTATATGCGCGAATCTTGTCGATCTCGGGCTTCATCGCGCTGCTCACTCGGTGTCCTCGCTCTGTGGTGCCTGTCGGATGGTGCATTGGATCACTCCGCCGATCGCGAAACACTCCGCGGCGGGATCGTTCACGAGCACCATGATGTCGCTCGCCGAGATGCCCGGCTCATTTCCGAGCCGGGCCACAATCATCTCGTAGAGACGCTCTTTTAGGTCCGATCCGCGTCCGGGGAGCATCGATATCTCGACGATGGTCAGGCGATCGGTCTTGGATGGTGCATCGACGTCTTGGGCCGGTGTCTCGGCGAGGCGCTGCATGACGCGATCGCTCGGCACGCCAAGCGTCGAGACGATCGCTTCGCGCACACCGTCGAGCACAGCCCGCTTGTAGGCGGCGGACTTGCCGGCTTGGATATCGATTCTGACGATCGGCACGTCTGAGGAGCCTACTGCTCGATCGGCGGCATAGGCGGTGCGGGGGGCGCCGGAGGTGCGGGCGGGGTGGAGGAGGCCACTGGGGAAGGCTGGTATGCCGGAGGCGTAGGAGACGTCGGCGGGACGTAGGCCGGAGTGGCTGGGTAGTACGCGGCCTGGGGTGCGCTCTGCGAAGGCCACTTGGCGAATGCGAGAACCAGCATCAGCGCAAGCATTCCAAAGGGCACGAAGTTGAGCAGGCTGAGCCAACCGCTGAATCCTGCCTTACTGAGGATCCGCCAGAAGACCCAGACGTAGAGTGCGAACATGATGAGCCCAATGATCGCGAAACAGCCGAAAAACACCGACAAGCTGGAAGCCAAAGCGTCCAGATCCGAACTCGACGTCGAATACATGCTTCTTCCCCTCCCCTTCAAGAACCACTGACCCGCACGAACTTGTCCTCAGGTCATCGTACCGCAATCGAGCATTCACGGTACCCCCACCTTACTCCAGCCGAAGCCGCGTCAGACCGATCACGAAGAACAGCACCGCCATACCGAGAAGCACCGCCGCGGGCACCAGCACATCGCCCACGCCGAGCCCACGCGCGACGGCGTCCTTCAGACCAACCATCGCCCAGCCGGTGGGCGTCGCGAGCGCGACCTTCTGCATGAGCGGCGGCGTGATCTCGATCGGCCAATAGCAGCCGCCGAGCATCGCGAGAGCGGTCGAAAGCGCGGGCGCCACGGCGGAAAGCTGGCTGCGCGTTCGTACGAGCGCCGAAACCATGACGCCGAGACCCGTCGCCGCAAGCACGAGCGACAGGAGCAGGAACCCGACGGCAAGCGGTTGATTCCCCCACGGGACCCCGAACACCACCGTCCCGAAGCCGACCAGCATCGCAGCCTCCGCTGCGGCCAGCACGGCCACGCCCAGCACTTTGCCGAGGATGATCTGCGCTCGGCTCGTCGGCGTTCCGAGCAGTCGGCGCAACGTCCCCATCTCCCGCTCCTCGAGGATGCCGCCGGCCCCTCCGATCGCGATCATGACCACGAAGAACACCGTGAAGCCCATCGAGTACTGCGTATCTGCGGGTGCGCTGATCTCGGCAGAGTGCGCGGCGGAAGCCTGCACAAAGGTGGAGGTCACGCCGACGGGCGGGTCCGGCGACCAGAAGCCGTCGGCGGTCGTGTAGAGCGTGCGGAAGTCGGGTGTTGCGGGAGCGGTCGCGGAGGCCGCCGCGCTGGCGCCGCCTGCGCCCAGTGCGAGCGCCTGCGTCGCGACGCGCGCAGCCTTCGCATTTGTCGCGATGCGCGTAGCCGCTCCCCGCACGACCGTGACGATCGCCTGTGCCGAGGAAGACCCCGGATCGCGCAGCGTCTGAATCGTCGCGACAGAGCCGCTGGTCTCGACGGCAGCGCCGAAGCCTTGCGGGATGATCACGGCAGTGGGCGCCTCGCCGGCCTCGATTCGCCGGCGCGCCTCGGCCTCGGTGACACTCTCGGTCTTGAGGGTGTTGGAAGCGTCGATCTCGGCGATGACGGAAGTCGCGTAGATGCTGCTGTCTAGGTTGGCCACGGGCACCACCGTCTTGCTCGGCGAAGCCCCCGACGACCCGAACGCCAGTCCGAACACCCACGTCAGCATCAGCGGCAGCACGATGAAGCCGATGAGTTCGCTGCGATCACGGATGAGCTGCTGCAGGTTCAGGCCCGCCATGCTCAGGATGCGTCTCATGCCGCACCCGCTCTCGTCCGCCACACACTGAACGCGTAGAAGACAGCCGCGAATGCGAGCAGCGCCGCGACCGGCCCGAGCACGCCGGAAACGCCCGCGCCCTGCACCTGGATCCGTCGCCACCCTTCCATCGTCCACCCGACGACCGACAAGTACCTGATCGGCTGCAGCCATATCGGCAGGATCGAGATCGGGAAGAACGATCCGCCGAGCAGCGCCATGATCTGGACCGTGAGCGGGCCGATGCCGCCCACCGCGCGCTCGGAATGCGCGAGTGAGGAGATCAGCATGCCGAGGCCGGTGACCGCCGCAATCTCGGCGAGGGCGACCAGCACGATCGCGGCCACGCTTTCGCCCCAGTTCACGTTCAACACGAAGCGTGTGAACAAGTAGAGCACCGCGAACTGCGCAACGCCGAGAACGAAGATGCCCAGCATCTTCCCGCCGATGACGGCCGATCTCGGTGCCGGCGACGCGAGGATCCGCGCCATCGTGCGCTCGCGCCGCTCGCCAACCACCGAAAACGCACCATACATGGCGCAGAACATCAGGAACATCGCAGTCATCGCGAGGGTGTAGTAGTCGAGCGGCTTCCAATCGGTCGCCGCGTTGTGGCCCGCGACGCCGTCCGCAACGGTGACGGAGTCCAGAGCGTTTGCATCCAGCTGGCTCACCGCATACCCCCGAAGAGCAGCCTCTCCCGATTGCGAGAGTATCGGCGACTGAGCGGTCTGCGCCGCCTGCATCGTCGTCTGCACGACGATCGAGCCCGCCGAGTTGAAGGCTGCGACCGCCTTGACCACGCTCTCCCAGATGCCCGCCGAAGTGGGCGACCCCGGGTCCTTGATCACCTCAAGCTTGGTTGCGCGCCCCGCTTGGAGATCCGCGCCAAACCCTTCCGGGATCACGAGCGCCGCAGCCAGCTCGCCTGCCGCCACGCGTTTGCGCACGGCATCCTGGTCGCTGCTGCTCTCGATCTGGAAAAGCGCCGTGATCTGGCTGGTATCGGTGAATCGCTTCTCCAGATCCGCCGCGTGCGCAGCGCTCGTGGCGCTCACCGACCCTCGGTCCAAATTGACGATCGCGACGTTGATCTGCCCGCTGCCGGACGCAGCCGCCCCACCCAGCGCCATGCCGAGAATCACGATGAGCACCGCCGGCATGGCCAGCAGGATGCCAAACGCGGATATGTCGCGCGTATAGACCCGCAGGTCCTTGAGCGCGATATGCAGGACGTGGCGCATCAGTCGCGCAACCCTCGGCCGGTGAGGTGCAGGAACACGGACTCGAGGTCGGGCTCCACGACTTCGACGGTGCGCACGTGCGCCCCCGTCGCCGTGACAGCTTCGACCACGTCGCCCAGCGCGGCGCCGGCGTCGCGGGTCAGCACCTCGAGCGCGCCGGCCACCGCCTCGGCCCGGCTGATGCCGTCCACCGCCGAGATCGCCGAGATCGCAGCCGCGGTCTTCTCGGCGTCCTCGTCGCTGAGAGTGACGCGGATGACGTCCTCGTCGCCGACAAGAGCGCGCAGCTCCGGAAGCGAGCCCTGTGCGATGAGGCCGCCGTGGTCCATGATCGCGACTCTGTCGCAGAGTTCTTCGACCTCTTCCATGTAGTGGCTCGTGTAGAGCACCGTCATTCCCTCGCGGTTGAACTGCCGCACCGTCTCGAGGATGTGGTTGCGACTCTGCGGGTCGATGCCGACGGTCGGCTCGTCCATGAGCAGCACGCGCGGGCGGTGGAGCACGCCGGCAGCGATGTTGATGCGCCGCTTCATGCCTCCCGAGAACGTCTCGATGCGCTTCTTCGCCACGTCCTCGAGACCGGCCATCGCGAGGCCGTACGCAACCGCCTCAGAGAGCGCCTTGCCGCCGAGGCCGTACATGCGGCCCCAGAAACGCAGATTCTCGGCGGCGGTCAGCGTCGGGTAGAGCGCGATTTCCTGCGGCACCACGCCGAGGATGCGCCGCACGGCCGCAGACTCCGTGCGCACCGAGTGTCCGCCAACGGTGACGTCCCCGCCGTCCGGCGTAATCAGGCACGAGATCATCGAGATGGTGGTCGTCTTACCCGCGCCGTTGGGGCCGAGCAACCCGAAGATCGAGCCCTCGGCGATTTCGAACGACACCCCGTCCACAGCCGCGGCATCGCCGTAGCGCTTCACGAGATCGCGGACTTCGACGATCACGCTCATGCCCTCACCTCCGTCATCCTGTCGAGCAGCTCATACAGCTTCTTGCGTCCGGCTTCCAGATGCCGGGGCAATCCGGCAAGCAGCGTCTCCGCGGAAATCACGTATGGCCCAGTCTGGGCGGATTCGGCGCCGCAGCAGCGCACCAACTCGGCCAGTGCGTCCTGGGTCCATTCGATGTGGAACTGCAGCCCTACCACTCGGCCGTCCCATACGAACGCCTGATTGCGGCATGCCTCGCTCGCGAGCACCGGTTCGATGCCGAGCGGCAGGTCGAAGTTGTCACCGTGCCACAGCCCCACCACGAACGGCGACTCCCATCCGGCAAACAGCGGCTCCTCACGCCCGGCAGCCGTGAGCTCGACCGGGAACCACCCGATCTCGACGTGCTCGTTACGCCGTACCCGCCCGCCGAGAACCTCGGCGAGGATCTGCGAACCCAGGCACACGCCGAGAACCGGCCGGCCGGATGCGATCACGGCGGAAATGAAGCGCTTCTCGGCGACAAGCCACGGGTTGCCGACCTCGTCGTCGGCGGCCATCGGCCCACCCATCACCACGAGGAGATCGACATCGCCCGGATTCGGGAACTCCTCGGTAAGCGCCAACTCGGCGGTTAGGGAATGTCCTCGCGCAACCGCCCACTGGGCGATCAGACCGGGACCCTCGAACGGGACGTGCTGCACGACATGGACTCGCATCTGGGCCCTCCGGAAAAGACGCGAAACGGCTATCGCGTCGCATTCTATCGCTTCGATGACACCCCTTGTCAGGCATTTGCTGTAGATTACATCGCCTCAGGAATCACGAACTTTCCACAATAGAAGGATGACGCGGGCGTTCCGGGGTACTAGGATGGTGCGATATCGATTGGGGCGGTCCGCTCTTGTGAGCGGAATTCCCGCCGGCCTAGGGAGCTTTCATATGCACGTCGTCATCGGAGGAT
Source organism: Coriobacteriia bacterium (assembly GCA_013336165.1). Lineage (NCBI taxonomy): Bacteria > Bacillati > Actinomycetota > Coriobacteriia > Coriobacteriia bacterium. The sequence continues at coordinate 37,188 of JAAXUF010000007.1, read as the reverse complement.
ATGGCCGGGTAGGCAGGATCCTCGCGCACGAGCTCGAAGCGCAGGGGCACACTGTCGCTGTCATCGACCGCAAGCCCGACGTCTACGAAGAGTTCGATCACATCAAAGGCCGACGCCTCACCGGCGAGGTCTTCGACCGAGACACGCTCATCAAGGCCGGTATCGAGAAAGCGGATGCCTTCGCGGCGTGCACAAGCGGCGACAACAGCAACATCGTGGCTGCGCGCATAGCGAGAGAACGCTTCAATGTGCCGCTTGTCGTCGCACGCATCTTCGATCCCCGCCGAGCAGCGATCTACGAGAAGTTCGGCATTCCGACTGTCTCCTCGGTCCAGTGGTCGGTCTCGCGCCTGCTGACGCTCCTCCTCGAACCCAAGGCGCGCAGCGACTTCGCGTTTGGCCAGGGCGAGGTCCTGCTTCTGGAGATCGAGGTGCCCGAAGAACTCGCCGGCAAGCGTGTCGTCGATCTCGAGCTTCCCAGAGTGCTCACGGTTGTCTCGGTGGAGCGCAACGGCCGCGCGGCCGTACTCGCCGATACCGATGCCGTTGAAACAGGCGACCGGCTCTTCATCGCCGTGGTCCGTGAATCCATCCATGAGCTCCGCAAGCTCCTGGGCATCCAGCAGGAGGCGTGACGTGCGTATCGTAGTCGTCGGAGCAGGCAAATCAGGTCTGTTCCTCGCCCAGGAACTCAGGCGCGAGCACAGCGTCACGCTAATCGAGTCGCGGTTCGAACGCGCCGAAATCGTGAACGCGATGATGCCGGATGTGCCGGTGATCCACGGTGATGCATGCGAGCCGGACGTCCTCGAGCACGCCGGCATTGCCGAGGCGGACCTCACCATCGCCGCCACCGGTGACGATGAGGACAACCTCGTAGTCGCCATGCTTGCCAAGCACTACTGCAGAGGCAAGGTCTTCGCACGCATCAACCACCCCAAGAACGAGTGGCTGTTCACCAAGGAGTTCGGCGTGGATGTGCCGGTTTCCTCGGCATCGGTAATGCTGTCACTGGTCGAAAAGGAGATCGGCTTCGGGGACCTCGTCACCCTTTTGCGCCTACAGGCCGACAACGTCTCCATCGAAGAGATCACCCTGGTCGAGGGCGCGACTGCCGTGGGCAAGCGCTTGGCCGAGGTCCCGCTGCCGGGCAAGTCGCACGTCATGGCGATCATCAGCCCTGAGACCGGCCTCACCATCGCAACCGGCGATACGGTACTGGCAGCAGGAGATCAACTACTCCTGATCTCAGAGGGACCGCAACAGAATCCCGATGTCCGAAAAGCACTGGGACTCAACATCTCAGCTTAGCCACTCGGAAACCGAACACAAGAGAATCACGCCGCAATCCACAAAGGACTGCGGCGTGAGCTGTCTCTGGAACGGAATATCAGACTTGCGGCGTCCTCTCGGACGCGGCGGCCTTTCGGGTCTCTTCGTCGAAACTCGGGTGATACGGCACATCGGCGACAATCACGCCTTCTTCGCCGAAGAGCTGCTGCTTGATCAGTGACGACGTCCTGTCGTGCAGCATCGAATCGGCGATGTTGGTGGGAGCGTATTCGGGCAGGATCACCGTCACGATGTGGTCTTTGCTGGGACGCGGAAAACTACGGACATAGTCGATAACCGGAACGATGATCTCGCGGTATGGGGAGGCGATGATCGTAAGTTTGACACCGAAGCCGGCCTCTTCCCACTCCTCGCGAATCATCTGCGCCTCTTCACCGGTCACGTCGACGAAAATCGCCTCGGTCGAATCCGCACGCAGCGTCTTTGCGTACTGCAGAGCGCGTACCAGCCGGCGGTCGATCGCCTTCACCAGCACGACGACATGGTTGTGGAGCCGGTTGTACGCCTGCCAGTTGAGGTCGACCCGCTCGTCGGCAGGCAGCGCGAGTTCAGCCCGCACGAGCGCATAGCGCCGTTCGACCCACAGGAAATACAGAACCAGCAGCGGGACGATAACGACCACAGCCCAAGCGCCTTCCGTGAACTTCGCGACCGTGATGATCACCAGTACAAGTGCGGTGGTCGCAGCCCCCACCGCATTGAGTACGGCGGAACGCTTCCAGTGCGACTCGTCCCTCTTCTTGATCCAACGCATCACCATCCCGGACTGCGACATGGTGAACGACGTGAACACGCCTAGGGCGTAGAGGGGGATCAATCTTGTGGTCTGTCCTTGAAAGACGATGATCAGCGCTGCAGCCGCCCCAGTCAGAAGGAGGATGCCGTTGCTGTGCACTAGGCGGTAGCCCCTATCTTTGAGCTGGTGCGGAAGGAAGTTGTCGGCGGCAAGAAACGACGAGAGCCTCGGGAAGTCCGCGTAGCTAGTATTCGCGGCGATCACAAGGATCGCCATGGTGGCAAACGAGATCAGGTAGTAGATCAGGCCCGTGCCGAATATCTGCCGTGCGAGTTGGCTGATGACGGTCTCGTGCTCGATGTCGCGAACACCGGCCTGCACTGCGAGCCATGTGATGCCGAGGAACAGAGTCAGGAGGATCCCCGCCATCCATGTCAGTGTCTTGGCCGCGTTCTTCGAGACAGGCTCCCTGAACACCTGCACCCCATCGGCGATGGCCTCCACGCCCGTCATTGCGGTGCAACCCGAAGCGAATGCGCGGAGCAGCAGGATCAGCCCCAGCGTTCCGCTCGCTCCCACGATCGCCTCGTGTGAAGACGGCACCTTGATCGCACCGACGCCCTGGGTCAGGACGATGAAGATGCCGGACACCACCATCGCGAGCATCAGCAAGATGAAGATGAACGTCGGTCCCGAGAACAGAGCGCCCGACTCCTTGACGCCTCGCAAGTTCCCAACCGCAAGTACTGCCACAAAGAACAGGGCGAGTGGAACCGTGAAGTTGACCGACCCTTGGACCAGTTGCGGAAATGCCGAGGTGATCGCCTGCGTTCCCGCTGAGATCGAAACAGCGACCGTGAGCACATAGTCAACCAAGAGGGCCCCGGCTGCGATGAGTCCCGGGATCGTCCCGAGGTTCTGCTTGGCAACGCGGTACGATCCACCGCCTTGCGGATAGGCACGCACCGTCTGCCGATACGACGTCACCACGATAACCAGCAGAACGCCAATCGCAAGCGAAATCGGCCAAGCCAGGTGCAGGAATCCGGCACCGGCGAGCGCAAGCACCAGCAGGATCTCCCCGGAGGCGTAGGCCACCGACGAGATCGCGTCGCTCGAGAAGACCGCAAGCGCCATCGGATTTGAGAGACGTTGATGCTGCGATTCCTCATTGGACAGCGGATCGCCGAGGAAGAAGTTCTTCAGACTCTTGGCCATACGATCTTACAACCCCTCAAGAGCTCACGCGCCTCTCGGCGCACTCAGGAGTGCACACTTCACCCCTGTCCGGATAGTGCATCTGAACAGGATAGTCCCGTCGCGCGGTACGTGGTAGTGGTAAACCGAGGGAGTGCGAGAATCAGTCCTTCCGCTCGGGGAAGCCTCCATGCTCCGGTGCGCCCCACGCGCCCGTCGCACTGGTACCGTTCGGGGACTCCTGCAGTGGATCAGCAGCGTCATCACCCATGGCTTCGAGGATCTCGGCGATGTGCTCCTCGGGGAAGTTCTTCAGCTTCAGGCCGGTGATCTCGTCCTCGGCGATGAGGGCTTTCTGCTCCGCCCACAGCTCTCTCTCGTCACGCTTGCCCACTTCACCTTCCGGCTCTTCGGCAGGCGCGGCACGACCGGTCTGGTGCGTCGCGCCCTCCTCCACCAGGTGAGCGTCATCGGGCGCCGGCGTTATGGTGCCAAAGCTCAGCGGAATGTCGTCGACGGTACCGGGGACTCCGGTCGCATTGTCGGCATAAGGGTCCTCGAAGAAATCGTCGGGTGCGCACGACGACTCATCGTCATCGCAGCCGATCTTACGGGAATCGGGCTCCATGAACACGGCGCCTTCGCGGTCGAGCTTCTCGTCAGTGGGGCGTTGTCCGCGTGGAAACACATCATCATCGGGATACCGATCGTTCTTCATGGCATCCGCCTTCCCGTTGTCGGCTTGGAGACGCTTGCAAGGAAGTTATCCCCAAGCCGAGGCAAACACGAACGAAAAGGCGAGGCTATCGACTCCGCAGATACTCGCCCGGCAGCATGACCCGCACTCCTCCGAACGTCCGGCCCATGCAGTTGCCGAAATGAGACAGGTCGCCGGTTAACAAGTAATCGGCGCCCGAAACGATCGCGCCGAGCAGCACGGGCCGATCCTTGAGCGGTAGACATGGATCGTCGGCAATCTCAAAATCCGCTGGTTCGCTTGGCAATATCACCACGTGGCCCAGAAGGATCTCCAGTCGCTCAGCAGCAGCTGAATCGGCCACATTGCGCTTCGCTTCGACTACCACGTGCGGCGATGCAAGCAGGCGCACGTCGGGAAGTTGCCACAGCTCGGCAAGCCTTGAGGCAGGTTTCAGGGCGGCCGAAACGAGCACGTTTGCGTCAAGGAAGATCCGCTCCATCACGCCTCAGGTCGCTTCTGATGTGGAATCGACTCGGGATCGAGGCCCAAGAGGCGAGCCTCAGCGATCGCTTCGTCAAATTCATCTGTGCTGACGGCGTTGTTGAGCATGAACTCAACGGTACGCGCAGGAGTGTAGATCTCGGCTTCGTAGGAACGCACGGGTTTCAGAAGCAGCCCCGCGGCTGACTCCTCCATGACGAGCATCTCACCCTCGTCGAAGCCATAGCGCCGACGCATCTCTGCGGGAATGACCACAGTGCCTCGCTTGCCAACGCGAATGTAGTCGGACATGACATTCACCTCCGTATTCTGTAATTCAGAATATCAGAATTTCAGATCCGTCGCCACACTTCCGAGCGTCTTCTCAACAGCGTATCCTGCAGCAGGGACGATCGCGACGGCGTCGAGAGCGAGGAATTCAACCATGCGGACAGCGTTTGGTGTCTTTCTGATCGCGCATGCACTCGTCCATCTGGCGTGGGTCGCACCCAAGCCGAGCGACCCCGCGTACCCCTTCAATGTGACGCATTCGCGGCTGCTGCCTAATACGTCGCCGGCCACGCTCAAGATCATCGCGCTCGTGCTCGTGGCAGTCGTGATGCTCGATCTCGTGCTGGCGGGGTTGGGCGTCATGGGCGTGCCATTCCTCTCGGGAATATGGCGGCTCATCGCGGTCGAAGGTGCGGTCGCTTCGTTGGCGATGGTGGGGCTGTTCTGGAATCCCTACTTCATCGTCGCGCCGTTCTTAGACGCCGCGATCATTGCCGCGGCGCTCCTGAACTGGCCGAAAGTCTAACGGCGCCCTACCGCAGGCTGAACTCCTCGAAGTGAATGTCCCTACGCCTCATGCCCGGAGAGCGTGGCTGCCGCACGAACTCAGCGCGCATCGGCCTCGAGTTCACGATCCGCAGATGCCCGACCTTGCGTGTCTGGTGGATCGTCGCGCCATCAGAAAGAAGCAGGCCAGCGGATGTTTCCACCCAAGCTGACCTGCTGTTTCTTGTGGTGGAGACGAAGGGGCTCGAACCCTCGACCCTCGGCTTGCAAAGCCGATGCTCTCCCAGCTGAGCTACGTCCCCGTGCGCGAGAGAGTATACATTGCCGAGCGCGCGAGGTCACGCACCAGTAAGCTACCCCCGTCTTCCTTTCATGGCTCCGAACAATGCCGCCAGAAAGACTCCGCCGGCCATGCCCCACAACAAGAGCGTGCGCCAAGTATCACGGGACTGTGATGTTCCGGCGGCTACGGACGCTGAAGCCGCAGTCGCCTTCTCGGCGCCGACTTGCGAGGCTGTGTCCGTTTCCTGCAGCGCGGGCTGACTAGGCGAGATCTTCTGAGGATTTGAGGATGTCTGTGCCTCTTGCGTGGGACTGGAGGCAAGGCTTGGAGCCGATCCTGTAGTGGGCGGAACTGTGCTGTACGCGGCGTCCTTCTGCGCGCTAGCCATGAGATCAACCAGTCCATTCACCGCGTTGTTCAACGACGATGCCGTGATCGCGCTGACCTTCGGGTCAAACCCATTATTGGAGTATTCCGTGACGAGATCCGTGTACATCGTGTGGGCCTGCGAAGCAGCCAGCTTGGTTGCCTGTGAAGCATCCGACAGATACTGGATGCCGTCGAAGCCAACCCAAGAGCGGTTCTGTCCCGGCATGGTAGTCACGTTATCAACGGCGTCTTCGTAGCGAGAGTGAATTGAGTCCTCAGCCGTAGACTGATCCGTGTGAAGAGGATTGCAGGTGTCGCTGTAGTAGTGAGACAGCAGTCCGAAGGATCGACTGGCACCGGCTGTGTCGCCTGCCTTCAGAGCTTGGACTGTTTCGGCATACAGCTGGGCGACACGTTGAGGTGAGTTCCCATAGGTCGAGCCCCAGATGTCGTAGACGTGATAGTAGGTGTCGTGTAGGACGGTGTCGGGATCATCGGTAGCTTTCTGGGCGACAGACCAATCAAGCCACGTTACCCCGGCGGAAGTCGCCTGGTGGTTTGCCTCATATAGTACCCAATCATGGGTGCCGAACCCGTCACCTCCAGGTCCGTTAGCCCAGCTATACGCTGTGACAGGGCATGCCAATGTGAAACTGAGGGCGACCGCCATTGCGATCAGCCAACTGTGGAGCCGGTGTGATTTCGTCGAGAGCCGCATCTTGACGATACCGGCTAGGGCTTGCGGTTGGCGCAGGCGGTGTACCCCCGTGCGATACTTCGATCCCGTCTTGGTGATATAAGCGCCACCCTCACTGGAGTGCTGGAGAACCGACTCTTCCACATGACGTAGACTCCGTAGACGATTGTCGCTGGAAGAAGGACTACCCCCAGAACGATCTTGATCCAGAGTGGTAGCTTCGAAATCAAATTCATAACATCCCCGTTGTCATGCCGTGTTGGCTCCTGATTGCCAGCCAGTCCGAAGATAGCACTGTGGGCAGTTGATGCAAGCCATCGCTGATGTCGGGTGCATATCAGGTGGCATTTGACCATTCAGCACCACCCACCCCAACTAATCACCCGGCAAGATCCCGAACGCTCTTGGCCGCAACGGCTGAAATGCGCTCCAATGAGGAGATCGATTTCGCAACCCGGCTCGTCCATGACTCCCCTCGGGCGACAAGCGCTTCCCAAGCGAGCACAAGATCTCCCGGCCGGTCCGACTGCAACGTCTCAAGTATCTGCGCCGCCTGCGAGAGGTCCTTCTCGCGCTTTGATTGCATGGCCGCGGGACGTTCCCCTGCAACGATCAGCTTGTGGAGGGCGAACCTCGCGGCGTCGGGCACATTCACCGCGACGACACCGCCATCAACTGCTGCCGCCCGCACAGATGAGTCGATCAGGTAGTCGAGAAATCTCAGAGGCTGAGCGGCGGCGGCGAACCTCGGGAGGCTTACCGGACGCGTCTGAGTGCTTGCGGCCGGTGTCAGGAGGTCCAACCGCAGGCTTTGCCCCCGTACCTTGAATGAGGTGGTAGGGTTCTTGGGGTCAAGCCCGGGCACAGGGAGGAATCCCATCTGGAGGTTATCCAAGACTGAGGGCAGATCGGCGTCGATGCTTGGCACAGCTACATCAAGTCTGGGGTCGGCTGCGATATCGACGTCCTGAGTCCTCAAAGCACTGGCCCAGCGAACCCCAAGCAAATTGCCGAGCACGATGAACGCATGGGTGCCGACGAGGACACCGCCCGCGTGGAAGACACCGGCATCCGCGAGCGCGCGAAGCACTCTGGCCGATGGCGCGTCGGTTACCATCGCGCCTCCTGCCCGCAACAGAGCAGCCAGCCGCTCGATCGATCGCTGCTCGGCGGCGACGGTGTTTCGGCCCTCCGCAAACTGCGCGGCTAGTGTGTCCAGTGCGCTGTCCCGACGCCCTAGGTAGGTCTGGTGTTTCGCTCCACCCGGCCCCATGTGCTGGAAATAGTAGTACTCCTGACCCTTCACCATCTTCGTGACGAACGAACCGGCAGTGTGGCCGATGGCGCGCGAAGCTTCGTACGCGGCAAGTTGATCGAGGAGCTCGGCATAGATGGTCTGGACTTCAAGCGGCTGTCGTTGCATCGGTCCACCTCCAGAAAAGTTATACGCACTGTACGCCAATACTGCGTATAACGCAACGAGTTCTTTCGTCCTCCTGAAGTCGCCCAGCCCCCAGAGGATGGACTCTGCAGAGCTTCTTCTGCCGCGCCTCCGTCGGTAGTCGCCCTACAAGGGCATAATGGTAGAAGCCGTCTTCGAGCGCGATCGGCAGGGCGGCGCCTCGAACCACTGTATCCCCCGGGATAGGAGCCGCATGACAGAGCAGCCGATCCCATCGCACGAGCCCCCCGCTGCGGGCGACGCCCCCCTGCGCGCGGAGCTGCTGTCTGCCGAGCGAATGGCAACCGATGCGCACAATCTCGCGGCGTCGCAAAGCTGGACTGTGAAGGGTCGCATCCGTACCACGCCACTACTCGCTCTCGTCGAGACCGCAGCCCATGCCCTCGCTGCCGATAACCACGAACTCGCCACGGCCGCCCGTGAGCGCGGGGGCTCCTCGCCTGCCGCCGAGTGGCTGCTGGACAACTACTATCTCATCGAGGAACAGATCCACCTCGTCCGCGCGGACCTGCCGGCCAACTACGGCGTTGAGCTTCCACGCCTGCTCGAGGGCGATCTCATCGGCTTCCCACGCATTTATCCCGCGATGCTCGGCCTCATCGCACACACCGACTCGCGCCTCGATGACGAGTACCTGATCCGCTTCCTCGGCGGTTACCAGGAGGTCTCGCCGCTCTCCATCGGCGAGGTATGGGCCGTGCCGATCATGCTGCGCGTGGGGCTCGTCGAGAACCTGCGCCGACTGTCTCGGCAGGTCGTGCTCTCCATGCGCGCCGAGGAAGCCGCCGACGCGTGGGCCGCTGCGCTGGTGCTGGCCACCGCACCGGAGACTGACGGCGACGGCCGAGAGGCCCTGCCCGAGCTCATCGCGCGACTCGACGCCGAGAGCCGGCACCTGCCTCCGACGTTCTTGGTGCGCCTGACTCGGCGCCTCGGCGGTCTCGAGAGCGGTGGCGAGGCGATCAACGCCTGGCTCGAGCGGCGTTTGACCGCCGAGGGCATCGTGCTCGAGCGGGTTGCCGCGGAATCGCAGCAACAGCAGGCCGCCGACCAAGTCTCGATCGCGAACTCGATCACCAGCATCCGCTTCCTCGACGCGATGGAGTGGCGCGATTTCTTCGAGCGCGTAGCGGTCGTCGAGGCCGCCCTGAGGAGCGATCCCGCGCAGACGTACGCTGTCATGGACTTCGAGAGCCGTGACCGCTACCGCCACGTGGTCGAGCTCATCGCAAAGCGCTGCCCCAAGGGCGAACCCGAAGTCGTTGCCTCCGCGCTCGCGCTCGCCCGGGCCGCGCTTTCACGCAACGCCTCCGACGACGTGCGCGGCCACGTGGGCTGGTGGCTCATTGCCGAGGGCCGCCTCGAGCTCGAGCGCGCCGTCTCATACCGGCCGCTCCTGCGCGAGCGCCTGCACCGGGGCCCACTCGCCCACCGCGGCCTCTTCTACTGGATCGTCTTCGTCGCCCTGACTGCGCTCGCCCTTTCCGGCCTCGCCGCCTACGCCATGGCCGAGAAGGCCGCCACGTGGCAGATCGTGCTGCTGCTCATGCTCGGTTTCGTGCCGTTCTCGGAGCTGGCACTCGTGGTGGTCAACCGCCTCATCTCCGTCGCCTTCCCGCCCAGAACGTTCACCAAGCTCGACTACCGTCTTCCCGTCGAGGAGACGCACCGCACGCTCGTTGTGGTGCCGGCTCTGCTGTCGTCGGCTGCGTCCACGCGCGCGATCATCGAGCACATCGAGATCACCTATCTAGCCAACCGCGACTCCAACGTGGGTTTCGCGCTGCTCGGCGATCTGAAGGCGGCGCTGGAACCCACACTTCCGGGCGACGGCGCGATCACGGAGACCGCTGTGCGCGGCATCTCGGAGCTCAACGAGCGCTACGAAGCCGAGCACGGCGTACGCCCGTTTCACCTGCTGCTTCGCGAGCGCCGGTACAACGAGTGCGAAGGCATGTGGATGGGCTGGGAGCGCAAGCGCGGCGCGCTGCTCGAACTCACGCGCGAGATGCGCAGCAGCGGCGCCACGACGTTCTCGGCGAAGCTGGGCGAGGCGGCGTTTCGGCAGTCGTGCGCGTTCGTGATCACACTGGACGCCGACACCGTGCTGCCGAGGGACGGCGCGCGCAAGCTCGTCTCGGCGATCGCGCACCCGCTCAACCGCGCGCGTTGGCGGCCGGGTGACCCTCGCGTGCGCCGCGGTTACGGCCTCATACAGCCGCGCGTGGGCATGACGCTCAAAGGTTCGCACAAGAGCCGGTTCGCGCTGCTGTACTCCGGCCCGACCGGCATCGATCCGTACTCGGGAGCGATCTCAGATACGTACCAGGACGCCTTTGGCGAGGGCTCGTTCACGGGCAAGGGCATCTTCGAAATCGGCGTCTTCGCCGGCGTGCTCGAAAACCGCTTCGCCGAGAACTCGATGCTGTCCCACGACCTCATCGAGGGCTCGTTCCTGCGCACCGGCTTGGCGAGCGACATCGAGGTGCTCGACGACTACCCGGCCAACTACCTCGCCGCCGCCTCGCGCATGCACCGCTGGGTGCGCGGCGACTGGCAGACGCTGCCGTGGCTCGCTGCCCGCGCTGTCGACACGGCCGGGCGCATCGCCCCCAACCCGTTGTCTGTGCTGCACCGCTGGAAGATCCTCGACAACCTGCGGCGCTCACTTGTGGCGCCCGCCACGCTCGCGCTGTTCCTCGCAGGCTGGCTTCTGCTGCCTGGCGCCACGTTCTCGTGGCCGCTGCTCATGGCGCTCGTCGTCTTCTTCCCCGCCTACTTCTCGCTCGCGGGCTCGATGGTCTTCCGCCCTCGCTCGGTGAGCTTCTCGTCGACCGCCCGCTCGGCGCTCCCCGACCTGCGCGATGACACCAAGCGCGGCGGCCTGTCGTTCGTGATGCTGCCGCACCAGGCGTGGCTCATGGCCGACGCGATCATCCGCGCCCTGTGGCGCATGACCGTTTCGCACCGCCACCTGCTCGAGTGGGAGACCGCCGCCGAGGTCGAGCGCCGCGCCGGCACCACACGCACGGCGTTCTGGCGCATCGTCGGGCCGCCCGCAGGTCTGGCCGCGCTGATCATGCTCGCCGAGGGGTTTCTCGGCAGCGAACCGCTGCGAGTTGCGTTCGGCGTCTTTGTGGCGGCGCTCTGGCTCGCGGGGCCGACAGTCGCGTGGTGGATCTCTCTTCCCGTGCCCACCCGCAAGCCTGTCGCGGATCTTGCCGAGGACGAGCGGCTCGTGCTTCGCCGCATCGCCCGTAAGACATGGCGGTTCTTCGAGACCTTCGTCACGAAGCAGGGTCACCACCTCGCGCCCGACAACTATCAAGAGGAACCGAAAGGCGAGGTCGCCTGGCGCACGTCGCCCACCAATATCGGCTTGCAGCTGCTGGCGAACGTGACGGCATACGATCTGGGCTACGTCTCGGTCGCAGGATTGACCGAGCGTACCGCCGCGACGCTCACAACGATGGCCGGCATGGAGCGCTTCCGCGGACACTTCTATAACTGGTACGACATCACCACGCTCGAACCGCTGCGCCCAGCGTACGTCTCGACCGTGGACTCCGGCAACCTCGCCGGGCACCTGCTGGTCCTGCGGCTCGCGTTGCTGGAGGCCTCCGAGGCCGCACTGCTCGGCCCGCAGCTGCTCGCCGGCGCACGCGACACGGCACTGCTCGCGCTCGAAGACTTCCTCGCCAGCCAGGCCGAGTTCGACGCAAGCCATTCCGGCCGACCAGCGAGAGAGGCGCTCGACGGTTTGCTGCGCGCGCTCGACCTCGCCGAGCGCCCCGCGAACCTCGGCGAGTGGTCGGCGCTCCTGCGGCGCCTTGCCGCGCTCGCGGATGACGCATCCGGTGCCGCCGAGGCGGCGTCTGATGCCGCGCGTTCTCTCCGCGAGCTGCTCGCGCTGCTGGAAACGCTCGCCCCTTGGGCCGCACTCATCGCCGAGACACCGGCGGCCGTACGTGGCAGCGCCGCACTGCAGCCGCTGCTCGCCCACGTGCCCAGCCTCGTCGGTCTCGCGGAAGGCCTCGCCCCCGCAATTGCGGAGCTCGACCGGCTTACGACCGTCGGGGGCACGGGCGACGACGTGGACGATGCGGCCGTCATCGCCTGGGCCGCCTCGGTTGCCGCAGGGATCCGCTCGGCACGCCCGGCGTGCGTCGAGCTGCTCGCCCGACTGCGCCTCAACTCGGAGATCGCGCGCGAGATGTGGGAACATATCGACTTCGCGATCCTGTACGAGCCGCATCGCAGGCTCTTCTCAATCGGTTACAACCTGAGCGAAGGCCGCCTCGACCCGTCGTACTACGACCTGCTCGCGAGCGAATGCCGCCTAGCAAGCTTCCTCGCGATCGCGAAAGGCGACGTTCCGCAGGAACACTGGTTCCGGCTCGGCCGTACGCTCACCAAGATCCATGAAGGCCGGGCGCTCGTGTCGTGGAGTGCGTCGATGTTTGAGTATCTGATGCCTCTGCTCGTCATGCGCGACTGGCCCGACACGCTCCTCGAAGAAACGTACGCGACCGTGGTGCGCGCGCAGATCGACTACGGCGTGACGCGCGGCGTTCCGTGGGGCGTCTCAGAGTCCGCGTTCAATGTGCAGGACGCCTCACAGACGTACCAGTACCAAGCGTTTGGCGTTCCCGGTCTCGGCCTGAAACGCGGGCTTTCCGACGACCTTGTCGTCGCACCGTACGCTTCGATGCTTGCGCTGACCATCGACCCGCACGCCGTGATCGAAAACCTTCATACGTTCTCGGCGCAAGGTGCCGAGGGGCGGTTCGGCTACTTCGAGGCGCTCGACTACACGCCGGGCCGCATCCCCGCCGGCACCAGCCGCGCGGTGGTCAAGGCGTACTTCGCGCACCATCAGGGAATGGCGTTCGTCTCGCTGGGCAACGCCGTTGTAGGCGAGCGCATGCGCCAGCGGTTCCACTCCGAGCCGCTGGTCTGCTCAGCGGAGTTGCTCCTGCAGGAGCGTGTGCCACGCCTCGCGCAGACGGTCGCGCCCCACGTCGAAGAGGTTGAGAGCCTGCGCCCGATCCACGCCCTACCGCCGACCATCAACCGCTCCTACACAACCGCCGATACCCCCGTTCCTACAACGCACTTCCTCTCCAACGGACGCTATTCGGTCATGGTCACCAACGGCGGCGGTGGGTACTCCCGATGGCAGGGGCTCGCCGTGACGCGTCATCGCGAAGACGTCACCCGGGACTGCTGGGGCACCTTCTTCTATGTACGCGACACCGAAAGCGGCGAGGTGTTCTCGGCGCCGCATAACCCGAGCCCCAAGCAGCCAGATGCCTACCATGTGGTCTTTGCGCCCGAAAAAGCCGAGTTTCGCCGCCGAGACGGCGACCTGGAGACGCACGTGGAGATAGCGGTCTCACCCGAGGATGATGTCGAGGTGCGTCGCCTCACGATCGCCAACAACGGGTACGTCACGCGCCACCTCGAGGTGACCTCGTACTTCGAGATCGCACTGACGTCGCAGAGTTCCGACCAAGCGCACAAGTCGTTCTCGAACCTGTTCTTGGAAACCGAGTGGCTCCCCCAGACCGAGGCACTGCTCTTCACCCGCCGCCCGCGCAGCTCGGCTGAGACGCGCGTATGGGGGCTGCACGCGATAGCGTGCGAGCAGGCGCCGTGCGATACGTCCTTCGAGACCGACCGCGCGGCGTTTCTCGGCAGGCTGCGCGGAGCCGACGATCCCGTCGCCGTCTCGCGTTCAGGCCCGCTCGGCCGCGCTCAAGGACCTGTGCTCGACCCCTGCTGCGCCCTGCGCCGCGGCATCGAGGTGGCGCCCAACGAAAGCGTGCATCTCGTCTTCGTGACCGGCGTCGCCGAGAGCCGCGAAGCCGCCCTTCGTCTGACCGAGAAGTACCACGACGCCCGCAGTGCACAACGCGCGATCGACCTAGCGTGGACGGCCGCCCAGCTGGAACTGCGCGACCTCGGCATCCGGCCACAGGACGCGACCACGCTCGAGCGCCTGGCCTCCCGCTTGGTGCTCACGGACCCGTTCTCGCCGCTCAAGGTCAAGACGCCGATCGAGAACGGCCTGCCGATGTCGGGGCTGTGGTCAATCGGAGTCTCAGGCGACCTGCCCATCCTGCTCGTACGCGTCGAGGAACTCGAGCACGCTCCGCTCGTGCGACAAGCGCTGCTCGCCCACCAATACTGGCGCCACAAGGGGCTCATCACCGACCTCGTGATCCTGAACACTCGGCCATCCGGGTACGCCAGCAATCTCGACGACCGGCTTCGTCTGCTGGTGCGCACCGGCCACGCTCTTCAGTTGTTGGACAAGCCGGGCGGCGTCTTCCTGCGCCGCGCCGACCAGATGCACCCCGACGTCTTCAACCTCCTCCTCTCAGTCGCGCGCGCCACGCTTGAAGGCGACGCGGGCACCATCCAGATGCAGCTCAACCGCCAGGGCAAGCGGCCGCAGGCCCCCCCTGCGCTCGCTCCTGTGTCAGCGCCCGCGCAAGACGCCGCGTCCCCCATCCGGCGCCCCGCGCTGAGCATCGACAACGGCTACGGCGGATTCGATCCCGCAACCGGCGACTACGTCATCATCCTCGACGGCTCTGACACCACACCTGCGCCGTGGATCGACGTTCTCGCCTCGCCCACGTTCGGCTGCACCGTTTCGGAAGCCGGAGTCGGTTGTACCTGGGCGCTCAACAGTCACGAGAACCGCATCACCACCTGGAACAACGACTCCGTCTCCGACGGCAGTGGCGAAGCGATCTACATCCGCGACGAGGAGACCGGCGAGTTCTGGAGCCCCACACCGCTCCCCGTCCGCACACCCGAACCCTACGTGATCCGTCACGGCTTCGGCCGCACGCGCTTCGAGCACGAAACTCACGGCATCGCCCACGAGCTCGAGTGGTTCCTGCCGCCGAGTGACCCGGTACGAGTCTGCCGCCTGCGTCTCACCAACGCGACCGGGCGCTCGCGCAAGCTCTCGGTCACGCAGTTCGTCGAGTGGGTTCTCGGCGACTCGCGCAGCCGTGCGCAGCAGCATGTCGTCACGTGGTTCGACGCCGAGAACCAGTTCCTCACCGCGCACAACCACCTCAACCTCGACTTTCCCGGACGTTGCGCATTCCTCGCGAGTGACCGGCCGCTGCACTCCTGGACAGCGAGCCGCACCGAGTTCGTCGGCCGCAACCGACGTCCGTGTGACCCGGCTGCCATGGGGCGGACGCGTCTCGGCGAACTGTCGGGACGCTACCTCGACAACTGCGGCGCTCTGATGACCACCATCGACCTAGCACCCGGTGAGACCGCCGAGGTGAGCTTCCTGCTCGGCCAGACGCAGACCCTCGAGGAGTCGCGCGAGCTGATCGCGCGGTATCGCAAGCCGGCGACCGTCGAGAACGCCCTCGCCGAGTGCGCGAGCTTCTGGGACGACCTGCTCGGCACCGTGCGTGTGAGGACGCCGGACGAGCGCCTCGACCTCCTCGCGAACGGCCGTCTGCTCTACCAGACCACCGCCTGCCGCCTCTGGGGGCGCACCGCGGCGTACCAGTCCAGCGGCGCATTCGGCTTCCGCGACCAGCTGCAGGACTCGCTTGCGCTGCTCGACGTGCGTCCCGACCTCGTGCGCCAGCAGATCATCGAGGCCTCGCGCCACCAGTTCGCCGAGGGCGACGTCCTCCATTGGTGGCAGCCCTACTCGGGCCGGGGCGTGCGCACCCACATCTCCGACGACCGCCACTGGCTGCCGCTCGTACTCGCCGAGTACCTCGAGGCAACCGGCGACACCTCCGTGCTCGGCGAGCGTACCGCCTTCATCGAAGGCCCACCGCTCGCGCCCGAGGCCGAGGACGCCTACCTGCAACCGGCGACCTCGCAGCGCGCCGCGACCGTCTACGAGCACTGCGTCTTGGCACTGGAAGCCGGCCGGCCAACAGGCGTCCACGACCTCCCGCTCATCGGCGGCGGCGACTGGAACGACGGGATGAACCGCGTCGGCCATGAGGGCAAGGGCGAGAGCGTGTGGATGGCGTGGTTCCTCAACTACGTGCTCACCCGCTTTGCCCCCATCTGCGCGCAGCGCGGCGAACCCGAGCGCGCGGCCGACTACCGCGCCTGGGCCGCCCGCCTCGCCGCCGCCGCCGAGGCCGCCGCGTGGGACGGCGCCTGGTACCGCCGTGCGTACTTCGACGACGGCACCCCCCTCGGCACCCACACGGCTGAGGAGTGCCGCATCGACGCGATCGCGCAAGCGTGGGCGACCATCTCCGGCGCCGCCGATCCCGACCGCGCGGCCATCGCCCTGAACTCCGTCGAAGAGAAGCTCGTCCGACGGGAAGACGGTCTGATCGCGCTGCTCACTCCGCCGTTCGATCGTATGGTGCAGGATCCCGGCTACATCAAGGGCTACGTCCCCGGCGTCCGCGAGAACGGCGGCCAGTACACGCACGCTGCGCTCTGGGTCGTGCTCGCGCACCTCATGCGCGGCGACGGCGACGAAGCCTGGGGGCTCCTCGACCTCATCAACCCCATCCGCCACTCCTCCACCCGCGCCGACGCCGACCGCTACGCCGTCGAACCCTACGTTGTCGCCGCCGACGTCTACGCCGCCAACCCCCATGTGGGCCGCGGCGGATGGACCTGGTACACCGGCTCGGCGTCGTGGTTCCACCGCGTCGTCTTGCACGATTTGCTCGGCTTCCGTCTCCTCGCCGAGAACGGCGCGCGCGTCTTGCGCATGGACCCCTGCATCCCCAAGCGCTGGCGCGAGTACGAGATCGACTATCGGCACGGCTCGGCGACCTACCATATCCGGGTCGAGAACCCTCGCGGCGTGAACGGCGGCGTCGCGCGGGTCACACTCGACGGCGTCGCGCTCGACGGTCACTCGATCCCGCTGCCCGATGACGGCGCGAAGCACGAAGTCGTGGTGACGCTGCTGGGTGGGTGAGGGAGCGCACGCTCGGAGCGCGATTTCCCATATCGGCCTCAAGCGTGTACACTGCACCCTCGGCAAGTGCGCCGTTCTTTGCGGCGCCCACCCTGACTCGGTTTTCCCTCGCTCCCCTGTGGCCGTCGGATGACTGCGTCTACACGCAGTGCAGCCTTGATGGCGCACAGAAATGGAGCTTTTCACTTGAGTTTTGACAACCTGGGTCTCGAACCACGCCTCATGAAGGCCGTGGCAAGCATGGGCTATACCTCTGCGACCCCAATCCAGCTAGGCGCAATTCCCGCAGTGCTCGAAGGCCGCGATGTCATCGGTTGCGCGCAGACCGGCACCGGCAAGACAGCGGCGTTCGTCCTGCCGACACTGCAGCGCGTCCGCGCTCGCGGCCGTCGCCCGGCCGCGCTCATCGTCACCCCTACCCGTGAACTCGCCGTCCAGATCGAAGGCGTCGCCCGTCAGGCGTCACGCGCCACCGGGCATGTCGTCGCCGCGATCTACGGAGGCGTGGGTTACGGCCCGCAGGCCAAGGCGCTCCGCAAGGGCGTCGACGTACTCGTCGCCACGCCGGGCCGCTTGCTCGACCTGTGCAACCAGGGCGACTGCAACCTCTCGCACGTCGAGGTGCTCGTCTTGGACGAGGCCGACCGCATGCTCGACATGGGCTTCTGGCCCGACGTCAGCCGCATCATCTCGCTGCTTCCGTCGCAGCGGCAGAACCTGCTCTTCTCGGCGACAATGGCCCCCGAGGTCATGCGCGTAGTCGGCGCCGAGCTCACCGATCCGGTCCGCGTCGACGTGGCACCGCCTTCGACCCCGATCGCTGCGATCCACCAGGTGATCTACCCCGTCGGCAGCCAGCAGAAGATGGACCTGCTCGTCCGGCTCCTTCAGGACGGTGGGCTTGACCGCACTCTCGTGTTCACGCGCACTAAGCACCGTGCCGATCGCGTCGCGAAGGTTCTGGCGAACGCCGGAATCAGCGGAGCGGCGATTCACGGCAACCGCACGCAGGCGCAGCGCCAGCAGGCGCTCGACGGGTTCAAGCGCGGCCGTCATCGCGTGCTCGTGGCCACCGACATCGTCGCGCGCGGAATCGACGTCGACAACATCAGCCACGTCATCAACTTCGACCTGCCCAACGTTCCGGAGGACTACGTCCACCGCATCGGCCGTACGGCCCGCGCAGGCAAGAGCGGCATCGCGCTCTCGCTCTTCTCCCCGGATGAGCTCGACTGCCTCCGTGACATCGAACACCAGATCAACACCGTGATCGCATGCGAGGACCACGCAGGCTTCAACTACAGCGACCCGCGCATGGTTCCGGATCCCGATCGCCTCGCCGCAAAGCAGCGCGGCCAGCAGAAGCGCCCGGTGCCCGGCAGCGGTGCGCGCAAGGATCGTCCCGGCGGCGGCGCCCGCAGGCGCAGAAGCGCCGGCAGCGGCATGGGCTCAGGTCAGCCAGGCTCAAGCAGCAAGTAACCTGACCTGCTCGGCCAACACCCATAGAAATCACAATAGACCCCTCCGCGGCAACTCGGCTCACGCGGGGGGGTCTATTACTGCTGATTGTAAACCTTTGTGTCGCGAAAGCCCAGCTCGGCGTGCTTGATGTCTGCGTGAGAATTCGGAGGGTCTACTCTCAGTTGAGGGGATTGAAAATCGCGCGGAACACCTGGCCTGTCGGAAATCGTACCCCCTCGTAGCCAAACTCGTATCTCATCTTCTCTAAGACGTGCTCGCGTCGCTTGCGGTCCTTTCCGGAAAACGTCGGCTCTCTTTGCGGCATCGACAGACGCTCTCCTGAGAAGAGCACGGCTCTGATGCGATCCGTGTCGCCTGCTCTCTTCCTCGACCAGGCTCCGCCCCACACCATCATCTTCTCGGCGTAGAGATGCGCGTTCGTGCCCTCCATCGTTTCCATCGAAGGAGCAGCCACCTTGATCGCGATGCGGTTGTTCTCGATGTAGCCGAGAAGCTCGCGCGTCTTTCCCTCGTCGCCGTAATCAGTCTCAAGCCGCAAACGGGGCACGTCGAGCAGTTCGTCGATATTGCCCTCGTGGAGCAGATCAAAGAGCAGGCTGGAGTCTTGCGGGTCCGGGAAGGCGCGCCCGATCTTCCGATTCAGGTGCCACGGATCGAGTCTGTGAACGACTTTCGGCCCGTGCAGGTAGTCGGAGAGCTTTCCGTACGGGCCAAGTCCATCCAGCGATTTGCCACTTGGTGCGACCACGTGGGCACGCGCTATAATCGAGCGTGCGAACCGAACTCAGCACTGGCTGCACTCTTCTGTGTGGCGAATGCCAATAGCTGCTGACACTCTGCGAACGTCTGTCCGGAAAGGAGGCCCTCGTGGCGGTAGACATCGTTCTCTCAGAAGGAAGCCCCCGAGATGAGTTCGACACCCCGACGTTGTCCGGAGTGCTAGGGTTCGCCCTCTTCGTCGCGTGGGGCGCCTCGTGTGTCTACGGCTCGCTCTCTATGCGGGGCAGTATCGGCGAAATGTACGTCGGCTTGTTCGCGCGAGCTGTTGCTTTTGGCTGTGCAGCCCTTGTTCTGTTTCTTGCAACGCTATGCGGTGATAGCTTCTCCCGGAAGCTCACCTCGCCATCTGTGGCCGCAATGGCACTTGTTCCCCAGATGGCTCTTCCGATAGCCGCTTTCGCAACCAGTGTCGGGACAGAGGTTCCCCTATCCCTAGAAATCATGAGCTGGGCCTTCTTTGGGATCTCATTTGCTTATGCGACGCTCTCTTGGGCACGCTATTTCGGTCGAACAAAGTCGAGGTTCCTTGAAGAAATCGTGCCGCTTGCTGTTATCGCCTCGGCATTCGCCATTGTTGGAACGGCCGCGATGGCTCCTCCCGTCAACTTCGTCGTCATCATGCTTATGCCTTTCTTCTCCCTAGGGGCGCTATTCCTCACTACCAGCGGCTTTCGCCAATCTGATTTCACCGAGAGTCCAGCACTTACCAAACAGATTCCTCTATGGCCACAAGATATTCCGATTGCGGTAAGTGGTATTACTCTTGGATTTGTCTGTTGTTTACTATCGGGGTTTCTCGTATCTCATAGATTTGGTTTCACTATCTCTGTAGCTACTGCATCTATTTTTTCAGCGCTTATTATTATCGTGGAACGTCGAATACACTCAGTGTCTATCTATCCTGAGACTCTGCTAAGAATGGCATTCCCGTTTGTGATCTCTGGAATTCTAGTAACTTCTCTTAACATTATATATCCCAATTCATATAGCACACTAGTCTGTCTGTCTTTGTTGTTTCTTGTCATCGTATTAGTATATGCCTTTGATATTTCGAACTGGAATACCCTGACGAAACTCACTAACCATTTCTCGCTCTCTCCATATTCCTTCTTCGGGCATGGACGAATTCCGATGACCCTGGGACAGAGTCTTGGGTGGCTTCTTGGTGCGCTTGTCTTCAGAAGCGGGACGCCCGACGCCGAGCTCATGTCAGCGTCTTCTCTTCTCATCGTCGTCGCCTTGGCGATTGTCATAACAACTCAACCTAGATTGCCTGATAAAGCTTATACAATCGATGATTCCTGTGTTGAAGATTCCAAGAAATGGAACAAACATGAGTCAGGGAAGTGGAAACAGGGATGTGAGACTGCTGCAAACCGCTATGGTCTTTCTCCGAGAGAGAGTGAGATTCTGTATTTCTTGGCCAAGGGGCGTAATGCTGAATATATCAGTCAGAGTCTTCACCTGTCGTATCATACCGTTAAGACACACATCTATCATATCTATCAGAAGATGAACTTGAGTTCTCGTCAGCAACTTCTTGACATCATAGAAGCTGTTGATTCGTAATGTCAGTAATACTTGGTGTGCGAAGTGTGCACACATTGCACTATCTCTGTGATTCACGATATTACCGTCGAAGAGCGTTGATCGAGCCAATACCGGTTTAGAATTGGGGTCCCTTCGCTGGTATCCGCCTTCTATGGCTCATTGCCTCGGGACGGGTCGCCGGTCACTACTGACGTCGTGCGCGACAGAGGCGCCATGAGGGGGTTTGTGCTCGAAGCGGTCAGGTCCCTCGGGTATCTCCCGGACGCGATCTTGAGATTGTCGAGACCTTACCGCGCGCCATGCCCAAGAGCGCAAGAGCATCGACTCGACCGCGAAGTAGCAGCTCGAGTCTAGGGTGTACTGATTCGGAGATGTGCCGACACATCTTGTCTGCCACCAAATCTTAGCGGCAACGAGCACTTGTACGGGCGTCTGACCTTTTTGCCGGGCGCCCGTCAGGGAATTCTGGTATCCGGGCGTTGACACACTCGCAAAGTGGATTGACGAGACCGCGCCAAACACGTTGATCCGGCGCCGCGGCCGAGTACGCTTCTCCCCAGAGGAGAAGTAAGAGACCGTGATGGCGCTCTGCTTCAGACAGGAGAGTGCCAGGGAAGTCGCCACTGCCGTCGGGGTGACCAGAGCGGTGCTCTACAAGTGGAGAAACGCACTGCTTGGAGAGGGGGCCTGTCCCGCATGGACGCAACACGCGGAAACGCCGACCTTCCTGATGGCAAGGATGCCTTGGAGTCGAAAGTCGAATCGTTTAGGGAGCAGATCCGCCGCCAGATGGAACGCTACATTCTCTAAGGCACGGTCACAAGATAGTATGAGAAGATCCGGGCGCCGATCCGGGTAATCTCTGGCGAACATGGAGAAGACTCTTCTGATCGACGCCCTGAGGCCGGCCTGTAGACTCATCGAGCCCCGAGCATGCCTAGGCATCTTGAAGAGCAGCTACTTCTATTGCCGCCTCGCGCTGCGCCGCGAGGACAAATACGCCGAGGTGAGCTGTCTGATCGCGAGGCTCTTCGACGGGAACGGCTGCTGCTACGGCTTCCGCCGCATGCATTCACTGCTTGGACGCGAAGGTCTGAAGATCTCCGAGAAGGTCGTGAGGCGCATCATGTCCAAGGAATGATCGTCCCGGTCAAGAGAAGGCGCGGCTACATCTCCTACAGAGGCGAGACAAGTCCGGCCCCCCACAACCTTCTGAAGCGGGATTTCCATGCCGGCGCGCCAAACCTCAAATGGCTCACCGACCTCACTGAGTTCCGGATTTCCGCAGGGACGGTCCATCTTTCGCCGGTGATCGACTGTTTCGACGGAATTGTGGTGAGCCGGACCGCGGGCACGAGCCCGATCGCGGGCCTAGTGAACGAGATGCTCGACTGCGGCTGTTTCCCGTGAGTTCAGTCCCGCATGCCTTGCAGGTCTTCTCTCCCACCTCGTAGAACACCATATGCGGGGCATTTGGCTTCCGTCTTCACGACTGTTGGCCCAAAATACGTGCGCTTACTCTCCTCGCAAATATAGAGCGGATAATCAATCAAGAATATCGACCACTTTCACCCAATAGACCAAATCTTTCCCAGCGAGTGGATGGTTGAAATCGAGTTCAACCACGAAATCATCAACATGAACAACCCTGACATGGATCGGTTCAATACTGTTGGTGCTGGTCCACTGAATACTCATCCCGGCTTCAAGTCTGTCCGCATTTGGCACCAAGTACTTCTGGATTCTCTTTACACCATCGCGATCATACTTGCCGTATGCCAGTTCACACGGAATCTCTACGATGCGCTCCTCTCCGATATTCATCTGACGAACGGTGTTTTCGAGCGGCTCCATCACAGAATGACGTGCTCCTATAAGAACCTCAAGTGGTTCTCCGTCTTCGTTATCATCGAAGACGGTACCGTCTGGAAACATCCCCTTGTAGTTGATCCAGAAACGCATTCGTTCTTGCATGGCTCCATTTCCAATCCAACGCCAGTTTCGGACTTGGCCCAACAAGCTTGACGAACTGCTGCCTTGCCGAGCTAGTGCTCGGCAAGGCAGCAGCACAACTACCGAGGTACAAACAGAACTTGGCGTGGCTTCGCGTCGAGATCTTCAACAAGTTCGTCGAGCGGACCAAACTTCATAACAGCGGCAAGACAATGATGGACGCACGTCGGCTTCTTGCCCTCCGCTACACGGTCTTCACAGAGATCGCAGAGGGTTGTGGGAACAGGAATCTTGTTCCAGTTCCATGTCTTCTCGTCAACCTGCCACGGGCCCTCGTCATAGACCCTAATGCCCCATTTCCCTACTGGGAAATCGTGCTCTTCCTTGCAGGCAACCTCACAAGACTGGCAACCGGTACAGAACTCGTAGTCAATCAAGAGACCATTGCGCGTCACTTACATCACCAGCTTTCCGAATTTATCCCAAATGTAGCTCATGTCCGAATCGAGATTCTCCGCGAGCGGAGTGATCTTGCAGATGTTGCACTTGTAGGGGGCTCCGAAGCCCATCCTGCCGACGTGCTTGTGCGGCACGAGTTCGTTTATGTTGCTTTTCCAGACTCCAAAGAGGCTCGGTTCCTCCGCGTCTTCTTCAGGGAACCACCAACCATGCTGGGCATGAACGACGCCGGGTTTTACGATCTCACAGACTTTCGCCTTGAGCTTGGCTTTCCCGAACTGATTGGCGATCTCAACCCACTGTCCGTCGGTGATACCGAGCTTGTCGGCGTCCGCCGGATTGATCTCGAGCAGCGGATTGGGATTGAGCTCGCGCAGACGCGGGATCTGGCGATGCTCTGAGTGGAAGAACGCATAGGTACGAGCGCCAGTAGTCAGAATGAATGGATACTCCTTGAAAGTATCCGGCGTAGAGACAGGGCTATAGGGCGGCTCTGAGAAGTACGGCAGTGGATCATCGCCGAACTGTTCGAACATGGTCGAGTAGAGCTCAACACGACCGGTGGGCGTGAGGAAGCCTAACTGACCGTCTGTTCGCTGGTGCCCTGACAGGTACTTGTAGTACTCAACAGGTTTCTGACGGACGACCTCTTTGCGCAGCTGCTCGAAGTTCACGGGATGGCCCCTGAGACGCTCATCGTTGATAAACTCATCGATGTCTGCGTACATGTCCCACAGTTCTGGCATGAGCTTCTTGCCAAGCTCGAAGATGATTTCGTGGTCACTCTTGCATTCGCCCACAGTGATCGCCTTGGACATGGCGCCGACCGTGATGGGAGTCTGGTCGTAATGGGTGAAAGTGACACCATCATGCTCGGCAACCGTTGATAACGGCAGGAAGAGATCCGCTGCAGCCTGAATGGTCGGAGTGATGAAGCAATCGGTAGCGAATGTCCACTCCAGCCGCAGGAGCGCATCATGCCAACGCTTGGGCTGCGCCGAATTTGTCGGAGCGAGGATGTTGGTTGACGAGATGTAGCCCATCTTTATCGGGTAGGGCTTGTCGGTTTCAAGGGTCTCAAGCATGAGATCCGCATGGGCGTTGAGAATCAGACTCACATATGCCGGATACTCCTTTAGGCCGAGTATCTTGGATTGGAGTTCCTCACTCATCGCGTTCCAGCCGACCTGGGGAAGAGTCGCCTCCTCAGTGAAGGGGGTGCCGAGAATCTGCCCGCCCGGACGATCGAGATTCCCTGTGATGGCCATAAGGGCGAGAATTCCGTGCCCCACCTGGACGCCATTGGGGTTCTGGTCGACGGCAAGGCCCCAAGCAATCTGTGCTGGCTTCGCCTTCGCGTACATGCGAGCGACCGCGTAGATGTCGTCAACATCGAGGTTACAGATTTCTGCCGCTTTCTCAGGAGACATGGTTTTCACGCGCTCGGTGAACTCGTCGAAGCCGTAGCACCACTTGTCGACGAAATCGTGGTCATAGAGACCTTCTGTGATGATGATGTTCAGCATCGCCATAGCCAGAGCGGCGTCCGTGCCGGGGCGCAGAGGTAGACGCAGGGAAGCCCTTGTGGACAGCCAATTGAGACGCGGGTCGATGGATATGAGCTTGCTTCCGCGTCGCATCATGTCGATTACTGCATGTCCGAACAACCCGTCGCCGTTAGAAGGTAGTGGCTCTTTACCCCAAACCACGATGACTTCGGGGAGTTGGAAGGCAGGATCATCGTACCGCCCGGGCAGGCCGCCAGCGTAGTCCATCTCCGGGTATGCGGCGCCGAGCACGTAGGAGGTCCCCGCTACGCGCGGGATGTAGCAGGCATAGCCTGATTGTGTGTAACAACCATTTGGCGTGCCGAGCATACGATGCGCATAACTCTGAATCATGATGCCGCCGTCACGACCGGTACCGGAAAAAGCGACTATGCTCTCCGGGCCATACTTCTCCTTGAAATAGGCGGTCTTCTCAGCAATGAGATCGTAAGCTTCGTCCCAAGAAATGCGTTCCCATTTATCCTTGCCGCGATCTTCTGGGTCGCGTTTCATTGGATTGATGACACGTGACGGATTGTAGATGTAATCCTTCAGAGCCAAGCAGCGCGGGCAGAGACGACCGTTTGTTATAGGATTGTTCTCGTCCCCTTCCACTTTCTTGAGGATACCGTCGCTGTTGACGTAGAACTTCACACCACAGCTGGTCGGGTGACACCCAGGGGGAGACCATACCGACGACCTAGTGACCGTGTAGTCTCCCTCTTCAAAGCGCCATGGCTTTCCGATGTCGTTCTTAAATTCCATTTGGCCAGCTCCTTTTGCTCTTCTTCGATAGTCGCTATGCGATTCCAGCGCGTCTGGCCTTCTATCCAGACTCTGGCCGGACCTTATCGATCCCGTATTGGCTAATCCCTATCGAGTCTCGCCCGCGACACACAAGACCGCATGATTGCCGGCAAGCCTCCTGCGTTTGGCTCCATGCACGAAGCTCAACGGCATTTAGCGCAGTTGCTTCCCGGTAAAGAGCAGGAGGATCGCGCAAATGACATAGCACGGCGCCAATATGAAGTATCCTGCGGCACTCCAGCCAAGGGAGGCGATGACGGTTCCGATTGCGGTCGCCCCAATGAACATCCCTACGTTCTGAGAGAACGCATTGACCGCCACAGCGTTTGCCACTTGGGAGGGCCTTACGAGACCTGGAACGGCAGCCCATAGCACGGCCGGCACACCTGCACCGGCGACTCCACCGATGATGATCCATATCCAGAGTGCCGTGACGTTGTGAGTGCTGAAGATGGCTGCGGAGAAGACGATACCTGTGACAATGGCAAACATGAGAACCCACTTGCGAGTCTTGAGCTTGTCGGAGATCATTCCCGCCAAGACTGAGCCAATGACGCCGACTAGGGCACAGACGCTCATCATCAGCGAAGCCAGACTCAAGGGCAGTCCGACTTGGGTATTGAGGTAGGTAACAAGAAAGCCGTTCATGCTCATGAATGCGAGTTCGCCGAACAAGAATATCAGTCCGAGCAACACAACGGATCTGACCTTGAAGACGTCAGAGATCTTGGTCTTCTGCTCAAGGTGTGCCTCCTCTTCGCCTTCATAATAGAAATCCGGCTGTTTGACGAAGAGCATGACGAGAATGAATACGAGTAGGTCAAAGGCGAAGGTAGCCCACCAAACGGTTCGCCATGCGGCAACCGAGTAGATCCACGCCCAGAGAGTCGGGCAGATGACCATCGCCGTTGCAGCCCAAGCACCCCAAATCCCCAGGGCCGTCCCACGCCTTTCCTTTGGGAACCAAGGGGAAATGGCCGAAGGACCCGCTACGCCCATCATGGCAAAACCGGCACCTTCTAGGACGCGGCTGACCAGAAGCAAACCTAGGCCGGTTGACAGCGCGCCGAGCAGGGAGCCGACAACCCCCACCCCCACCGCAGCAAGAATCGTGACCTTGACTCCCCAACGATTGGCAATCGCAGCGGCTGGAAATGCCAAGACAAACCCGAGGAGATAGAACCCGGCGATCAAGTAACCGACTTGGGACACGCCGATACCGAACTCCTGCATCAATACAGGAGCAAGTACCATGACCTTGGACATGTTAGCCGGTGCGGTAACCCCGGCCAAGAACACGACAGCAAGAAGTACCCAAGCGTAACCAGGGACAGTGAGTCGCAGACTTCGCGTTTGTCTGGCGGGAAACACTTCTTCCATACAAAGCCCTCCTTAGATGGAACCTCATACCCATGCGTACACGTGCACAACCGATAGCTACTCTCCACACGCCGCCCTTCGGATTTCCTTCGCTGGCTGCATCGTAGGAATATGGATTCACCTCTCCTTCCAAGACACAGACACGGCCCCTAGCAGGAGATGAGGACCTTCGAGAATTCCGTCATGCTGCCAAGCCACCGCCATTCTTTCGAACAGCAGGTCTGTTTCGCATCGGCAGCGAGGCGTGATTCTCTTCAGAGGGGTATTTCGAAAGGGAGTAGTCCACGCGAGACGGCCCTAATGCCTCAGGCATGATTCGTTCGTTGAAAGGATGTCGCGGCATCAGCAAGGCGCCGAGGAGACTGGTCTGTACTGATTCGGAGATGTGCCGACACATCTTGTCTGCCACCTCCAGATCTTAGCGGCACCGAGCACTTGTACGGGCGTCTGACCTTTTTGCCGGGCGTCCGTTGTGCGCCCGGTCGTAGTTGTAGACCTGAAGGTAGCGCTCCAGTTCGCGCTGGAGACCCATGTACTTCGGACCAGATAGCGTGCGAACGCCGGTTTCCAGCACTCCTCGAGGATGGTGCGCTGCAACCGCTCGACGAAGCCGTTGAATTGCGGACGACCCGGACGGATCAGGGTGTGCGTCGCTCTGAGTCGTGCGATCTCGGCATCGATCGCCGCATACTGCCGCACGACGCCCTTCGTACCGGAGAGACGTCCACACAGAGGCAGTCGAACTGTACGATCTCACCGGAATGGTCGCCCTCGATGTGACGCTCGGATTCTTCAGTCGCGCATCGGCTCGGGAAGTGCCGCGTAGCCGGCGAGAAGGCCGTTTCGCAAGGCCCGCGCGTGGAGGCCGTGACGACGGAGCATGCGGTAGGCGCCGTTGGCGGAGACTCCGAAGCCTCCGTTCTTCTCGCGGGCCAGTTCTGAAGAGATCCTAGCCGGTCCCTGCCCGGGATTGCCGAGTGCCCAGGCGACGATCCGATGTTCGATGAGTACCGGGATCGAGTTTGGCATCTGGGGTGCCCGGCGCTCTCTGGGTCATGCCGGACTTGATCGCCAGTGTGCTCATCTTCCTCGCGAACTCGGTCATGCCCTCGATCCCGACGTGCGCCCGTCGCGAAAGCAGCATCCTCCTGTCATGCGAGATCTCGGCACATCCGCACCACACGACCTCGGCGCGCGGCATCAAACGTCTCTCTTGTCGCACGGTGGGCGACAAGCCGCCGTTAATAGCGATCACCAGCGTGTCATCCTTTCCCCGGGTTACGCAGCCGTTGGGGAAGATTCCACGGGAGAAGAGGGCGGTTGTCTCCCCCGTGAGCTCACCTCCGATGTGTTTCTCCTCCTCAAGCGCCAGGCGATCTGCTCATGGCTGATCTGAGCACCGGCGAGGTGGTGCGGCATCGCGGAGGACTTCGCGCAGCCTATCTCGGTGGCAAGACGCAGCGCGCGTTCCACGAGGGGCGCGGTGTATCGGTCCTTGGGCAGACGGCCGACGGGGGCGCGAACACGTTACCGCATCCCGTACAACGAAGCCGCCTTGCGGGAACACTGACCGTTCCGGCGAGCATCGTGATTCGCCTTGTGTCCACCGTCGATCATGGCCCTGTCGCCGCAGAGAGGACAAGAGCGATCTTCGAGCAGCTTTCGCTCGACATCCGCACAGGCCAAGGCGAAGGCCCCTGCGCTGCAGGTTCCTCATCGCTTCCTCGACAGACAGATCGATCTGGGCCAAAGAAGGCGAATCCGGGACCTTGAGTTCGAGGACACCCTGCTTGACACGGACTATCATCGGCATTGCGGATTCCTTTCTGACAGTGGGTTGTGGCGACCTGTGATGCTTCCCACGACGTAGATGGAGTTGACGGAGGTCCACGCGCGCACTTAGTGTGATGCGATTGAGGCTCTTGTTCCGAGCCGGAACAAGATAGTGCGTTTCACTGGAGGACGTGTTATGGGTTCTATGGGCTACGGTCATGTCTGCAATCCCTACTGTGGCAGATGTCGTCCACCCAAGGAGAAGCCGTTGCTCTGCGTGCAGTGCGACACGGCGAACTTCCCCGACAGGGGGGAGTTCGGTGTGTGCAAGAAATGTGGTGCCGAGTTGCCCGAGCGCCGCCTGCCCATTCCGGCGCGCTGTGAGCATGCGGGGTTGATCTGCGCCAATCCCTGTGGGAAGAGTTCAGAGCCGCAGCCACTTGGAAGGCTGGTACCATGCAGCTTTCGCACGCCGCCCTCGGAGGAGCAGGTGGCAAGGCTTCTAGAGACTGAAGCATTAGCCGGTGGCAACGGGTTGAACTAGTTGCACTTCCTACAGATGTCTGCTGAATCTCGGGATCGGCGTGGTGATGAGGCCTCCCTGTGGACGAGAAGGGCTGCAGTAATAGAGAATGGGTCGGTTTTGGACTAGACCCCAGAAGCTGGACGGCCTGAGTTCAAGTGCGAAGTGCAACGCTTGCTCTGACGCGGATGTTCCCGTCTACCTGGCTTCGGCAAAGCATTCCTCCGGTGTTCGATAGCCCAGCCGCTTCCTCGGCCGGGTGTTGAGTTTGCGCATGACTTCCTCGCAGGTTTCCCCGTTCACGTGGGCCATGCCCTGTCTTTTCGGCAGGTATTGGCGGATGAGTCCGTTCGTGTTTTCGTTGGTTCCGCGCTCCCAGGAGTGATGCGGTGTGGCGAAGTAGAACGGCACTCCGGTCGCGGCCTCGATGTCGCGATAGCCGTGGAATTCGGTACCGTTGTCGGCGGTCACAGTTGCGACTCTGTTGGTGTGTCGCTTGATCAACTCGATGGTGCAAACTGTCGCCTCGGCGGCCGTGTGGCGCTCGAGCTTTCCCATCACCAGATAGCCCGTCTTTCGCTCCACCATCGTCACCACAGTGTGCCTCCCTTGACTGTCTCCCTTGACCGTGTCGATCTCCCAGTGCCCCATCACTTCTCGGCTCTCGACCTCGGGCGGCTGTTCGGAAATGTGCCTCTTACCTGAGAGTCTTCCGCGTGAATCGTAGGCGCGGTAGCGTTTTCGGCGCTTCTGGCAGCCTGCTGGCATGCAAACTCATCAACCCCTGTCCACTCTCATATGCGGTTTCTGTTCGTCGGCTCGGGATTCTGCCTCAGACTTCCTTCAGATTCCGGCCTCGCAGCGGACACCCTTGCCCTGAGCAAGCGGCTTCTACTGCCAAGTGCGCAGGGGACTCTCCGCCCCGCGCACATGTCGGAGGCCGAGGCGGCGTCAAGCCACCTCGGCCTCTGTTTCTTCGGTCGGCTTGCGCCAATCGCTATTCAGACCAGTCCTGAGCGACAGACTCAGCCCTCGATGTTGATGGCACGTGGCCTAGACGCTATCGGCGGCTGCCTCCCCCGCGACTAAGCCACTTGCAAGCGAGAACCCGTTCTCCGAGGCGGTCAGGTAGAGGGGTGTAGTGAAGATATCCGCATCGGCACCGGCGACGAAGAGCGAAGGTACCGGCTGCCCGTCAGAGCCGAGCGCCTGGAGAGACGCGTTGGTCTTGATTCCGCCGAGCGAGACCCATCCAGATGCCTGTGATTGGACAATGTAATACGGCGCTCTGCTGAGCGGCTGCAAGAACTTCTTGTCCTTGAAGAAGAACTTGTCCTCACCCTTGGCGCAATACTCGTTGTACTGGGCGATCGTCTCGGCGAACTTCGTCGGATCCTGGCCGAACTTGGCGGCCAGAGCCTCGATGGTATCGGCCTTGAAAGCCCATCCTTGTTTGATGGCTTCGTCGAAATGCTTCTCGATCTCAGAGAGAACGATCCCCGCAAACATGCCCTTCATTCGCTCGTCCCCATAGAAGTTCGAGACAGGTTCGGTTGCGAGTCGTTCGATGAAGGACCGATCGGCCACTGCGTAGTAGAACCTCTCGCGGATCAGTGACTCTCCCGCGAACATTGCGCGCTCGTTGGCGAAGCCTTCGTCGATGAAACGGCGGCCTTCTGCGTCGACAAGCAACCCGCCGAAGACGGGAAGGCGCATCGCGTCGTTGGTTCCGGTGTTCGGGCGGAAGGCAAACGTGGGCGTGGCCTGTTTGTTCGCTCCACCATACTCCCCACCTGAAACGCTGAAGTTCATCCCGGTTTGCGCACCTGCCTCGATGGCCAACCTAATACCGGCACCAGTGCTGTTTTGGCTCCCCATATTGACGATATCCCCACCGGCAAAGTACTCGGCAACCATCTCGGGGTTGGACAGGAACCCGCCTGCGGCCATCACGGTCGCTTTCGCCAAGATGTCAACGGTCTCTCGCTTGGATGAGCACCGGACACCGACCAGCTTTCCGTCCTCAAGCAGAGCGCTTTCGGCAGTTGTGCTGAACATGCACTCGACGCCTGCCATGTCCGCGAGTTTCTGGAAGACCGCCGCTCTCTCATCACCCTTGAATCCGTACCAATGGATGCCTCGCACGGTAAGTTCAGCAGTGGCAGGATCGCCGAAAAGCCCCGCCTCGTATTCCATGCGCCACTTCATGCCAGCGGAACTCAGAGCATCAATCGCTCTTCCTCCCGCGCCGAGGATCGCTCGCATCGCCTTTTGGTTGGCCACGTAGTTGGTCTTCTCGTTGACGTGGTTCATCGCATCCCGTATGCCAAACGGCCTCGGATCCTTCTTCTGAAGCTCCGATCCCACGGCCCAAGCGCCGGAAGTTCTTACGTTGGTTGTTCCTGACATGTTCTCGGCAGTGTCGATGGCGATGACCTTCGCGCCCTTTGCGGCGGCTCCGTATGCGGCTAAGAGCCCGGATGCGCCAAGACCGACGACCAAGACGTCGGTTTCTACCGTACGATCGGCTCTCTTCTTGGCCGAAGTGCCAGCATGGGCAACCTGTGCCCCCTCTGGCTTCGCCGAGCAACCGGCGATGCCGGCGCCTGCGACCGAGACCGCCAGCAACCCTGCACCTGCCAGAAAGCTCCTTCTGGAGAGGCCCGTTCCACTTGCTTCCTTGTTCTCCAACATGATTCCTTATCCTCCTCATGACCCACTCGCTGGACGACATCGCGAACAAGCCGACCATACGAGGAACTGGGAAAACCGGCCTCATCCTGTGGATACGATGCTGCCTTTTCGGGAGAGTCAAGCTAGTCCCACGGCTATGATTTCTGCTGAAGTGTTGGAACCAGCCGGGGATATCCTAGGGAGAGGAACGGATTCGCCAGCATGAACCAGAATCGGCTCGCGTCCTTCGTGTCGCCAAAGTCTGCTGACACTGACATCGCAGCAGGCATGCAGGTATGATTCCTGCTGGTGTGCTACTGAGGAGGCTGGGAGACACGTACATGGAGAGGCAGGGCAACATAGCGTGGGCGCTCGCTTGGGTCAGCTTCGGCCTGTGCCTCTCGGCGAAGGAGTCCGTCCGCTACACCGGCCTGTGGCACTTCGACGAGAAACCGATCTTTCTGGTGGTCGCTATCGGGATTCTCTACCTCTTTGTCTACGCTGGCGTCATGTTTCTCTCAAAGAAGCGAGATGTCGTCCTGTATCGCCACAAGATGACGATCATCATGTTGGCGCTTCTCCAGACTGCGGGAATGATCCTCCACACGCTCCGAAGTTCTGGAGTCGCCATTCCCGAGCATCTGGTGTTCATCTCTTTTCTTGGAATGGAGATCTCCGTCTTCCTGCTTCTGGTGATTGCGCAATACCACTATTCCTTCGATAGACAGAAGATCGTGAACTCGTTCGTTTACGGAATCTTCGTCGCAGGCTCCATGCAGATCTTCCTGATCTTCCTCAACGTCGCGGTTGCCAGATGGCTGGTCTCCGCCTTCTGCCTTGCTTCCGCAGTGACGCTGTACTTCTCCATGGCGAACAGGGCGGAGGATCCCACCGAGCGCGACCGTATGTTCGTCGCAGGTGTCAGGCCATGGCTCCGTGAAGAGGCGAAGGACGCGAAGGAGCCCCACCGCCTCAGGCAAAGCATTTGGAGGATCTTCCTCATAAGCCTAGTGCTCATGGGTGCGTATGCCCAATGGCAGAGCCAGCAAGATGGTGGTGCCGCCTCCGTCTTGATACAGGTCTTCTCAGGCCTGGGCCTGATTCTCGCCGCTGCTTGCCTCGTCGTTGCGCAGAAGTACTTGAGGATACGATCGCTCTTCTTCCTCTGTCAGACGATTGTCTTGCCTATCACGCTTGGTGCCCTCTATCTTGGCACAGTGTTCAGGGGTCCGGTCGTCTCGATCTCGCTTCTCCTGTTCGATCTGGCTTGGGGATTGATCCTCTTCTCAATTTGGATTGCTCCGCTCATCTACGCTAGAACCAAGGTAGTCTACGTCTTGGCCGCTGGTTTTCTTGCGCACAAGATGGGATGGGCGATTGGGCTCGCCTTCACCCGCTCCTTCCCTTGGCAATACCACGCTTGGATCGGGACCGTTGTCGTCATCTTGGCATTCGTGCTCCTCGTTGTCCTGAGTATCATGTCGCTCGCAAGAAGCTACCGTGATACGGATGAAGCCCTTTCGGCAAAGCCGGAATACGGCTTCGAATCCTCCTGCAAGATCGTCGGCAAACGCTATGCACTCACCACGCGAGAGAACGAGATCCTGCTTCTCTTGGCAAAGGGGAGAACTGCGCCGTATCTTGCTCGTGACCTCTTCCTATCCGAAAGCACGGTGCGGACCCACACGGCGCATATCTACCGGAAGATGGGCATCAATTCGCAGCAGGAACTCCTCGATGAGATCGAGAGAACTCATATGGAGACCCTGCAGGCAGATGCGTAGTGAATCGATTCGCGCGGCCGCATGACATCTCGAAGAGCCCGAGGAGTTCGAGGTGCGCCGTTTCCTTGGCAACCCGCGTTGTCGTTGCTGCCCCCTCTATCTGGCTTGATGCGATTGCCTCTTCCATTAGCGAGTTCACGAGAAAACGCTTCCGGTTCTCTTCGGGGATTCCACCGCTTTCCAGCGTGATACTACCGCCAGCACGCTGGTCAATTACATGAAGACATCTCAGCACCTCGGGTGTGAGCGAGTATGAGAACGTGCGACCATTCACATCGGCTACGGGCGTTTCGTGCCTGTCCAACGCCCTCGCTAGCTTGAGCACGAACCAAGCAGCTTCCGGGTCAAGACCCCTGGCAAAGGAATGTGCTTGAATTTGTCCCAATATAGGTAATCCTTGTTCGCCTTCCTGAGAATGTCTCGCACTGCCGAACTCTGAGCGAGAGTCATGGCGTCGCTCTCACGACTTCTGTAACGAGCTGCCTTTCGTTTGTCAATTCCCATGAGAAACCAAAAACCCGCTCAGATGCGAGCAGGTCTCCTTTGATGTGATGGTGGGCCCGGATGGATTCGAACCATCGACCTCACGGTTATCAGCCGTGCGCTCTAACCAACTGAGCTACGGGCCCTTTCGGGTGAAACGCCCGCATACCATATACCAGCGATAATGCCTCGGTCAAGAATCGTGATGCCGTTGGCGTATGATGGTCAGCAACCGACATCACATGCCCGCCGCACTGGCCGCCGCGTGAAAGTGAACTCCCATGATTCAGCTACGTATAGCGAGCCTCGCATTGGACTCTGGCTCCAACCAACCGGTGATAGTATTGCGCCCTCTCGAGGACGAGACTCCCGGGGAGAATCGGGTGCTCCCCATCTGGATCGGCCACCCGGAGGCGACCGCAATACTGCTCGCCCTTGAAGGCATCGAGCTTCCTCGGCCGCTCACCCACGACCTCATGAAGAGCCTGATCGAGACGCTGGGCGCCGGCGTCGAACGCGTCGAGATCGTTCGCTTCGACCAGGGAACCTTCTTCGCGACCATCGAACTTTCGACCGCCACCGGCCCGCTGTACATCGATGCCCGCCCGTCGGACTCCATCGCGCTGGCTGTCCGCGCAGGCGCACCCATCTTCGTTGCCGACGATGTCTTCTCCGAGGTGTCCGTCCCCGACGAGTCAGGCGAGGTCGTCGATGAGGAGGCCGAGCTCGAAGCGTTCCGCGAGTTCCTCGACGCCGTCGATCCCGAGGACTTCAAGTCCTGATCGCGGCTCACACGCTCTACTCGTAGCGCAGCGCCTCGATCGGATCAAGCCGAGAAGCCCTGTACGCCGGATACACGCCAAAAAACACCCCTACCGCCGCCGAAAACACGAACGCCAGCACCACGGCCCAAGGCGTCACCTGCGCGGGCACCCACTTATGGATTGCCAGCGCCCCGCCCGCTCCCACGACGATCCCGATGACCCCGCCCAGCGCCGAGAGCAGCACCGCTTCGATCACGAACTGGCTCAGGATGTCGTAAGTCCGCGCTCCCACCGCCTTGCGTATCCCAATCTCGCGCGTCCTCTCGGAGACGCTCACCAGCATGATGTTCATGATGCCGATCCCGCCCACTAGCAGCGAGATGCCGGCGAGCCCCGCGAGCATCGCCGTGAGTGTCCCCAGCAGCGTCGACAGGATGCTCAGCGTCTGCTGCTGCGTGAACACCGTGAACTGCTCGCCGAAGCGCGGGCTTAAGATGCGCTCGGTCTGGGCCTTGACCGCATCCACCGTGTTCGCCGAGACCGTCTTGACCAGCATCGAAGAGATGTCGCCAGTCCCCAGCAGTTGCTGCGCCGTGGTTATCGGAATCGAGATGTTGTTGTCCTGGTTGCCCGCGAACGAACCGCCGCGCGCCTCAAGTAGGCCGATGACCGTGAACGGCTGCCCGTTGACCTTGATCTGCTGGCCGATCGGATCCTTGACTCCCGGCAGAAGCTGATCCCGAACACCGCTTCCGATGACCACCACCCGAGACGCGCCCACAACCTCACCTCGGCTGTACCACCGGCCACTTGCGAGCGTGCCCAGCGAGGCATCCTTCACGTTCTCGTTTGACGCTGTGAGCGCGGCGTTCAGCGTACGATTCCCGGCCCGCATGGAGGCCGCCGCCTGCAGTTGCGGAATAACCGTCCCCTGCGCCCCCAACCTCGACTGAAGGTAGTCGGCGTCATCGAGCGTGAACTGCTTCTGAATGTCCGCTCCACCCTGCCCGCCTCCGCCTCCCGTGAGATTCCCCGGGAACACGAACAGCAGGTTGGAGCCCAGTCCCTCTATCTGACCGGTGACCTCGCGCTGCACCCCGGTGCCCAGCGACACCAGCAGAATCACCGCCGCAACGCCGATGATGACGCCGAGCATCGTGAGCGCGCTACGCGCCTTGTTCGCACCAAGCGCCCTCACCGCAATGCGGAAACTCTCCAAGAGGTTCACGCGCCCGCCTTCCTGTTGACCGAAAGGCTCTCCGCTTCGCTCGCCTGCAACGCATCTGCGTTTAGCTCGGCGATCTCGGCGTTCGCGACGATGCGGTCGGTGACGCGCTCGGTGAGCACGAGCCGACCGTCCGCCACATGCACCACCCGCTCGGCATGCCGAGCAACCCTGGCATCATGCGTGACGATCACGACCGTGATTCCCTGACTGTTGAGCTCCTGGAGAATCGCCATGACTTCGACGCCGCTGCGCGAGTCGAGGTTGCCCGTGGGCTCATCGGCTAAGACGATGCTCGGCTCGGTTACCAGCGCCCGCGCGATCGCTACGCGCTGCTGCTGTCCGCCCGAAAGCTGGTTTGGCATGTGGCCGAGCCGGTCCCCAAGCCCCACGCGCTCCAGTGCCGCCTTCGCGCGCTTGCTGCGCTCCCCCACCGAGAGACCCGCATAGATGAGTGGCAGCTCCACGTTGGCCTGCGCGGTTGTGCGTGCGAGCAGGTTGAATGACTGGAAGACGAACCCGATGCGCCGATTCCTGACGGCAGCGAGGCTATTCGCCGACATCCCCGAGACATCCTCGCCGTCGATGTTCACGCTTCCTGTCGTGGGATGGTCGAGCAGGCCGACGATGTGCATGAGGGTCGACTTGCCCGAGCCCGAAGGTCCCATGATGGCGAGCATCTCACCGCGGCAGACCTCGAGATCCACTCCCCGGAGCGCATCTACCACGACGTCTTCGAGCACGTAGCGCTTCGTCACGCCACGGACCTGGAGAACGGCGTCCGCCCGGCACGGGCTCGGCTCGAGCTCTGGCGTCTTCGCGGCAATGGCCCCCTCTTGATCCACCACGACAGCCTTCCCTACTTGACCCGCACCGCCATGCCGTCGGCAAACTGCGTGCTTCCCGTGGGCAGCGCGACCACCGTTCCTGCCGTGAGGCCTGAGAGCACCTCGGCACGCGCCTCTGTGATGGCGCCCAGGGT